>NZ_JALAZE010000004.1 GCF_022809095.1 Bacillus kexueae | reverse complement strand
ACCCGTCCGCCGCTAACGTCAAGGGAGCAAGCTCCCTATCTGTTCGCTCGACTTGCATGTATTAGGCACGCCGCCAGCGTTCGTCCTGAGCCAGGATCAAACTCTCCAAAAAAGTTTGATTGCTCATAAAATAAGAATTAACGTTGACGCTTCGTTTTGTTTAGTTTTCAAAGATCATTTCCTACCGACATTTAATTATTCTAATGTAACAATAAAATGTTGTCAAGTATTTTCTTTCGCTTTAATCAGCGACTTCTTTATACTACCAAATTCAAAACTCACTGTCAACAACTTTTTTATTGTTTTTGCAACCTCGTTGCTGACTTTTAGAATTATATCAGCTATTCATAACTAGTGCAACACTTTTTTCTAACTTTATAATATTTTTCTCTGTTTAAGAAGTTAACTCCTTATTTAGACAATAGTTCCAGTTAATTAAAGTTTTTTAAATATAGTTCCTCTCCTTTATCTTTCAACTCTGATATGGGATTAATCATGTAGCTTTAAGAGTTATTTGATATTGATAAATAATTATTACTTCTATCATTTTAAATTGAACTGCTATACTTTGTTGTTTTTTGATCATGAAGTGGAATACATCGAAAGGAGGCGACTAACAGCGTTGTACGTACGAGAATGCTCTCTCGCTCTGAATGATAGGAGATACACTAAATAATGCGAGTAAGTGTCACTATGATATTATTCGCTAGACAATAGACAGATCGTTCTCGAATGTGTCTGTCTTACGCGATAAACTGTATAACCAAAAACAACAATCTTTCGGAAAAGAGCCAAAATAAAAGAATAAGGTGGTCCAATGTAGGACTCACCTTAAAATACCTCATTAATCTGAATCTGATCATCTTTTCCTAGTAATAAAACTTCTTTCGTATTGAGGATTTTTACCATTGGCTTTGTTGTATTTTTTTCATCCATGTATACAACCTCCGCTACACGACCGTCTGATAACCCCACTTTTCTATCTTTTACATAACTCATAAATAGTTGCTTTAATACTTTCATGACAGTTACATCAAATTTCCCAAATTGATCTTTCTCTAAATACCCTAGAGCGTAAAACGGTGAGAGACTAGGGCGATATGGTCTGGCGGATACCATTGCGTAATAAGTATCTGCTAAAGAAATGATTTTCCCATACGGATGCAGTTTATCCCCTTTAAACCCTAATGGATACCCACTACCGTCCAAACGTTCATGATGCTGAAGAACGCTTATTTTGGCTCCTTCACTAAGTGATGGTAAATCTTTTAACATCTTGTAGCTATGTACGGGGTGTTGTTTTACCTCTGAATACTCTTGTTCTGTCAGAACACTATTTTTGTATAAAATGGAGTGATTTATTTTAGACATTCCACTATCGATTAGAAGCCCAGCAATCGCAACTTGGTTGATTTCACCTTGTGCATAATTCATTTTTTTAGCTATCAATGCACTTAATAGCGCAACCCCAATAGAATGGTGGTATATATATTCGTTATTTATGCACCTTTTATATAGATGCATAACTTGTTTAGAGTTTTGTAAGGCTGTCTCTACTAATGGGAGGATGGTTTCTCGCACCTTTGAAATATTAACTGCAGAACCAGCCTGCCAAGATAGGAACATCTTTTTCACATTCTGTACGGTTTGATCATAATGTTCCGTAAACGAAGTATATTCTTCTCTTTCTAATCCTTCAAGGATCTCATCCTTGATTTCTTGCTCAAGTGATTCAGATTCTTTTTTAATGTTAACTTCCTTAATTAAAAATGCCTTTATCACTTCAATATGTTTTGCATTTAACTTTGTATTTTTTCTCAAAATTGGTTTATTAGAAAGCGAATAAACATCATCATCAAGTATAAAGCCTTCTCGTAGCAATCCGACCTTTACTTTCATCCTTTTTCCCTCCCACTCCTTTTAGTATAAAAGATTGCATAGGAAAAAAGAATGACTTTTTACGTTTTTTTACATATTTACAATAGACTCGCTTTTAGTTTGGTTCGCCCTTTCCACATAAGAACACACATGATTTTACACTCACACCCCGGACATGAAAATTTATTCTCCCCGGGTTTTTTTCTTTCTACCATCTACCTATCAGGATCGATCATTCAGCTCATAGGTAATTTTTATTTTCACAGAAAAAGCGCAAAGCGCAAGTCCTTAGGCGAAGGGCGATGGAGGACCTGCGAGGATGCTTCCGTCGCCACAGCAGGGCCGAAGCGACCCGAGCTGATGACGCTTGGAGCTAGACACCAAAAAAACGGTAAAGAGAACACTTTAACACTTTATTGAACTTAAACTTTCTATAACAATAAAAAAACAACCAACATCACGTTGGTTGTTGAAATGTATATTAAGATTCTATTTCCTCTGTTTCCTCTTCTTCCGATTCACTATCATCTTTGTCTACTAAAGCAACTGTGGAAACAAATTCGTCTTCTCCTAGTTTGATTAATTTTACCCCAACCGTATTACGCCCCATCGTAGAGATATCATTGACGTCCATTCGGATGATTACTCCAGTTGCCGTAACAAGCATTAAGTCCTCTTCTCCTGTTACTGCCTTTACAGCAACAACGAAACCGTTTTTCTCTGTAATGTTACATGTCTTTAATCCTTTTCCGCCCCGACTTTGAATTCGGTATTCTTGTTCGTTTGTTCGTTTTCCGTATCCGTTTTCTGTAACAATTAAGACATCAACATTCTCTTCTAGAACTTCCATACCTACGACATGATCTTCGTCATCCAGGCTAATTCCCTTCACTCCTGCCGCTGTACGTCCCATCGATCTGACGTCTGTCTCTGGGAAACGAATTAACATTCCTTTTTTCGTTCCGATTACAACATCTTTCGTTCCATCTGTTAAATGGACAGAAATTAATTCGTCTTCGTCACGAAGGGTAAGGGCAATTAACCCACTCGTACGAATGTTAGCAAATTGAGAAAGAGGCGATCGTTTACAAATACCATCTTTTGTTGTGAAGAATAGATACCAATCATCCGCAAATTCTTGAATTGGAATAATCGTGTTAATCCACTCATCTCGGTCAATCTCGAGTAAATTTACGATTGGAATTCCTTTTGCAGTACGTCCGAACTCAGGGATTTCATACCCTTTAGCACGGTATACCTTTCCTTTATTCGTAAAGAATAGGATTGTATCATGCGTACTTGTCGTTAGTAAATGTTCTACAAAATCATCTTCATTCGTACCCATTCCTTGAATACCTCTTCCGCCACGCTTTTGGCTACGGTATGTAGATACCGGTAGACGTTTAATGTATCCGTTATGAGTGAGCGTAATGACGATATTCTCTTGTGGGATTAAGTCTTCATCTTCTATTGATTCCACGCCTGAAACAATAATTTCTGTACGGCGCTCATCATTGAAGCGTTCTTTAATCTCAGTTAATTCTTCGCGAATAATTTCTAACACTTTTTCTTCACTTGCTAAAATCGCTTTTAACTCAGCAATTAATTTAATTAGCTCCTGATATTCTCCTTCGATTTTTTCCCGCTCTAACCCTGTTAAGCGTTGGAGACGCATGTCTAAAATCGCTTGAGCTTGCTTCTCAGATAACGAGAATTTATCCATTAAACCTTGACGAGCAATATCTGTCGTTTGTGAGCTACGAATTAAGTTAATCACTTCATCTAAGTGATCTAATGCAATCCGTAAGCCTTCTAAAATATGCGCACGCGCTTCCGCTTTCTTCAGTTCAAATTGTGTACGACGACGAATCACAACTTTTTGATGGTCTAAATAGTGTAGTAATACTTGCTTTAAGTTTAATACTTTCGGCTCCCCGTTTACGAGAGCTAACATGTTAATACCAAATGATGTTTGTAACGCTGTTTGTTTGTATAGATTGTTGAGTAAGACATTAGCGTTAGCATCTTTTCTAAGTTCAATCACGATTCGTAAGCCGTTTCGGTCTGATTCATCGCGTAAATCTGTAATTCCTTCAATTTTCTTGTCGCGAACAAGGTCTGCAATTTTTTCAATAAGCTTTGCTTTGTTCACTTGGAATGGAAGCTCTGTTACAATAATCGATTGTTTACCATTAGCTTTTTCTTCAATTTCCACTTTTGCTCGAACTGTGATGCTTCCTCTACCTGTCTCATAAGCTTTGCGAATGCCGCTTCTACCAATAATTTGTCCGGCAGTCGGGAAGTCTGGGCCCGGAATGATTTCCATAAGTTCTGCAATCGTCAAATCAGGCTCTTGACTAAGAGCTAAAACCCCGTCAATGACCTCGCCTAATTGATGCGGAGGAATGTTTGTCGCCATACCTACCGCAATTCCTGACGCTCCATTCACAAGCAAATTCGGAAAGCGAGCCGGTAGGACAACAGGCTCTTTCTCAGATCCATCATAGTTATCTTGGTAATCAATCGTGTCCTTGTTAATGTCACGAAGTAATTCCATTGAAATCTTGGACATGCGAGCTTCAGTATAACGCATTGCTGCTGCTGCGTCTCCATCTACTGAACCGAAGTTTCCGTGTCCGTCTACAAGCATGTAGCGATAGTTAAAGTCTTGCGCCATACGTACCATTGTATCGTAAACAGCAGAATCACCGTGAGGATGGTATTTACCGATGACGTCACCGACAATACGAGCCGACTTTTTGTAAGGCTTATCGCTTGTCATTCCTAAATCATGCATGGCATATAGAATCCTTCTATGTACAGGCTTTAACCCATCTCGAACATCAGGTAAAGCACGAGATACGATAACGCTCATCGCATAATCTAAGAAAGATGATCGCATTTCTTGGCTAATATTCACTTCACGAACTTGAGGCTTTTTGTTTTCTGACATCGTCTAGAACCTCCCAATACATTTCATTCGATCTCTCTCCAAGGGGAGGGTATCGTTTCTTTTTATCTGTTAGCTTGTATGAAATGAAAATGGGAAAGGCAGATTCAATCTGCCTCTCCATTAAATATCAAGATTTTTTACATACCGCGCATTTTCCTCGATAAAATGACGGCGCGGTTCAACTTTATCACCCATTAAAATTTCAAACGTTTCGTCCGCTTCAATCGCATCTTCCAATGTGACTTGAAGAAGCGTACGCGTTTCAGGATCCATTGTCGTTTCCCATAACTGCTCAGGATTCATTTCTCCAAGTCCTTTATACCGTTGAATTCCTGGCTTTGGCTGTTCTGGTAATTGATTTAAAATTTCATCCAGCTGACGGTCATTGTATGCGTACTCTATACGCTTTCCTTGCTGAATTTTGTATAAAGGTGGCTGAGCAATGTACACATACCCGCTTTCGATAATCTCTCTCATGTATCGATAGAAGAACGTTAGAAGAAGGGTACGGATATGAGCGCCATCAACATCAGCATCGGTCATAATAACAATTTTATGATATCGAGCTTTTGAAATATCAAAGTCTTCACCAATTCCTGTACCTAAAGCAGTAATAATTGAACGAACCTCGTTGTTGGATAAAATTTTATCTAAACGGGCTTTTTCAACGTTTATGATTTTACCTCTCAAAGGTAAAATTGCTTGGAAATGGCGGTCACGACCTTGCTTAGCGGATCCACCTGCTGAGTCTCCCTCTACCACATATAATTCAGAAATAGACGGATCCTTTGATGAGCAATCGGCTAGTTTACCAGGTAAATTCGAAATCTCAAGTGCACTCTTACGTCTTGTAAGTTCTCGAGCCTTCTTCGCAGCTAAACGTGCACGAGCTGCCATTAATCCTTTTTCGACGATTTTCTTCGCTTCTTGCGGATTTTCCAACAAGAAAGTTTCAAAGGCTTCCGAGAAAACGGAATCCGTAATTTGACGGGCCTCAGAGTTTCCAAGTTTCGTTTTTGTCTGTCCCTCAAATTGCGGGTCTGGGTGTTTAACAGACACAATCGCTGTTAACCCTTCGCGAACGTCCTCACCTGTTAAGTTTTGATCGCTCTCTTTAAAAATGCCGTTCTTTCGAGCATAGTCATTAATGACACGTGTGAGGCCAGTCTTGAACCCGGACTCATGGGTTCCTCCTTCATACGTGTGAATATTATTGGCAAATGAGTAAATATTACTTGTATATCCGTCATTGTATTGAAGAGAAACCTCAACGGTAATTCCATCTTTTTCACCCTCGATATAAATCGGTTCCTCATGCAATACTTCTTTTGTGCGGTTTAAATGCTCAACATACGATTTAATTCCGCCTTCGTAATGATACTCATTTTTCCGTCCATTCTCTTCACGATTATCCGCGATCGTAATTTTAATTCCACGATTTAAGAAAGCTAATTCTCTTAGACGATTGGCTAGTGTGTCATAATCATAAACCGTCGTTTCTTGGAAAATTTCAGGATCCGGCTTAAAGTGTACAATTGTTCCAGTAATTTCGGTTTCTCCAATGACTTTTAAATCTTCACAAGGTACGCCTCGCTCAAACTTTTGATAATGTACTTTTCCATCTCGGTGAACAGTCACTTCTAACTCAGTTGAAAGGGCGTTTACCACGGATGCACCTACCCCGTGTAATCCACCAGATACTTTATAACCGCCGCCACCGAATTTTCCTCCAGCATGTAGAACCGTCATAATAACTTCGACTGCTGGACGCCCCATTTTTTCATGGATACCAACAGGAATTCCACGACCATTATCTCTTACTGTAATACTGTTATCCTTTTCGATAGAAACATCAATATCCGTACAATATCCCGCAAGCGCCTCATCAATACTATTATCAACAATTTCCCAGACAAGGTGATGTAGACCTTTTGCAGTCGTAGATCCAATATACATTCCTGGTCTTTTTCGAACGGCCTCTAAACCTTCTAAAACTTGTATCTGATTCTCATCATACGTTGTATGTTCCTGTTTTTGTTCCATCGCCACCATGATCACCTACACTTTTCTTAACATCAGATTTCAATTTCTTGTTGTGTCTCTATTTATCTCTAACATGGAAAAAATCTATATAAAAACGAATTCGGCTCGTTTTTTTATTGTACTAGTAGCTAATGGAGAGAGGTATATATTCTGATCGGTAATAACGATTGACTTAATCTCTCCCGCTGTCAACGTTATAATATTTTCTTTTTGTTTCGTTAAAAACTCCTCCATAATGACAGAAGAAGCGCCCTTATAATCAAAAACCATGACAACATCATTTGAAGGCACTATTTGATTTTCACCGATATGAATGTACAACGAACCACCTCATTATTGAACGAATTGTCCAGCTTTGACCCGAAACAGTGTAGCTTCTTTTAACGTTTGATGATCAATCCCGTCAACACTCGTTGTCGTAACAAATGTTTGGACTTTCCCTTGAATGGTATTCAACAAATGCGATTGTCGGTAATCATCTAGTTCTGATAGAACGTCATCCAATAATAAAATTGGGTATTCTCCTATTTCTTCATGAATCAATTCAATTTCTGCTAATTTTATGGATAAAGCAGTCGTCCGTTGTTGTCCTTGTGATCCAAAGGTTTGCACGTCTCGATCATTCACATAAAAAAGTAAATCATCTCGATGAGGACCTACTAACGTGGTTCCACGTTCAATTTCCTTCTCTTTTATTTTAGCAAACTTTTCATTGTATACTTCTATTATTTTCGACAAATCCGATGTATCTGATACCTCAACAGAAGGTTTATACTTAATATTTAACTTCTCAAGCCCTCTGCTGATCCCAGTGTGAATCGGTTGTGCCCATTTCTCCAGTTGTTCAATAAACGAAATGCGCTTCAAAACGATTTTGGCAGCAGCCTCACTTAATTGCATACTTAACACTTCAAGCATTCCATTATCCGTTTGCTTCTTCGTTTGTAATTGCTTTAATAAATGATTTCGCTGCTGCATAATTTTTTGGTATTTACTTAGCTCATGAAGATAAACTGGAGAAACTTGTCCAATCTCCATATCGATAAAGCGTCTACGTACTTGAGGACTTCCTTTAACAAGATTCAAATCCTCAGGTGCAAACATAATTACATTCATATGTCCGACATATTGACTCAATTTTTGCTGTTCCAAATGATTCAGCTTTGCTTTTTTTCCTTTTTTGGAAATCACGAGCTGCATTTGAACCGATTGGTTATGTTTTTGTACTGTACCTTCTATTTTAGCATATTCTTCGTCCCACCGTATGAGCTCTTTATCATTTGATGTTCGATGGGATTTTGCCATAGCCAAAACATAAATAGCTTCCATGACATTGGTTTTCCCTTGCGCATTTTCACCAATAATGACATTCACTTTATTCTCGAAGGTAGCTTCTAACTTTTCATAATTGCGATAACCTTTTATAGCCAGTTCTTTGATAAACAAGTCGTTCACCACTTTATCGTTTTACAGTTAATTTTCCAAAATCAGGAATGAACACAACGTCACCGTCACGTAACTTACGTCCACGACGATTCTCTAATTCATCATTCACGTACACTTCATACTCTTGTAAAAACCATTTGGCCATTCCACCTGTTTGAATAACATCCGCAAGTTTTAGAAATTGGCCTAATGTAATAATCTCCGTTTCAATCTTAATTTCTTTTTCCATCTTCACGCCTGCTTTCTTTTTTTAGTCTCTAACTTTTAATTTTACTAAAAATCATGGGAATAGAAAAGAAAGCTACTAGAACCGCTGTCTAGTAGCTTTCAAAATGGTTTAATACGTTCGAACTGGTAAAATTAGCTGTAAAATCGTTTCATCCTCTGGAATACGAATCAGGAATGGACGCATAGCACCTGTAAAACTAATTTGAATTTCATTTCCTTCCAACGCTTTTAAAGCATCCATCATGTATTTTGCACTGAACGAAATTTTAAGTTCTTCTCCTTGAATTCCTTCCGTTGTAATCTCTTCAATTACTTTCCCGATTTCTGGAGAGTTGGAGGAAATTTCAACTTTTTCATTTCCGACTGTTGCGAACTTAACAACATTATTTCGTCCTTCACGAGCTAATAAAGATGCACGATCAATTGCTTGTAAAAGCTCTTTAGTGTTTACTGTTAAATCCGTTTTACTCTCAGTTGGAATTAATCGGCTAGTATCCGGGTAATTTCCGTCTAACAAACGAGAGAAGAAAAGTAAATGTTTTGTTTTGAATAACACTTGGTTTTCAGTAATGACAATCTCGACAAGCTCTTCGTTGTCATCCAGAATCTTACTTAATTCATTTAAGCTTTTACCTGGAATCACAACGTTATACGTATCATTCGTGTCCGTTTCTACCTTTGCTTTACGAAGAGCAAGGCGATGGCTATCTGTCGCTATACACGTGAGCTCTGATTGTTCAAGTCGCCAATTTACACCGGTTAAAATAGGTCTTGTTTCAGATGTGGATACAGCAAATACGGTTTGACGAATCATCGCTTTTAATAGGTCTGTCGGGATTTTAAACACGTTCTGTTGTTCAATAACTGGTAAACGTGGATATTCTTCTGCATCTAAGCCGTTTAGGTTAAATTCTGCATTTCCAGAACGAATAACCGTTAAGTAATGATTGTTTACTTCAATCTCAACTTGATCTTTCGGTAGCTTTTTGACAATTTCACTAAAGAAACGAGCTTGTAAGACAATACTTCCTGTTTGAATAATTTCTGCGTATTGCTGATCGTTTTCTTCTACCGGAATAAAAGATTCAATCGAAATATCAGAATCACTACCAGTTAAAGTAATTCCTTCGTCTGAAGCAACAATTTTAATACCAGTAAGAATTGGAATCGTTGTTCGAGATGAAACTGCCTTCATTACATCTTGAACACTTTGAACTAATTTATCTTTCTGGATGACAAATTTCATGGAAATCCTCCTTTTTTCTTAACAGGGCATATTTCCGAACGAAGTAGCATATATTTATTTTTTATAAAAAAATCGTATAAGTACTAGTAGGGGCTGTGAATATGTGGATAACTCTGTGAATGAACGGAAACACAGCCTATCCACATGTGGACAGACTGTGTAAATACTATGTTTAGTTATGCACAGTTTTCACAATGTTACCCGTTCAACAGTTCCTTAATTTCTTTTATTTGACGTTGTAGGACTTCGTCTTTTTGAAGCATTTTTGAGATCTTTTCGTGTGCATGAATGACCGTTGTGTGATCACGACCGCCGAATTCTTCGCCAATTTTCGGCAAAGACGAGTCCGTTAATTCTCTTGATAAGTACATCGCGATTTGACGCGGAAAAGCAACAGACTTTGTACGTTTCTTCGCTTTAAAGTCTTCCAACTTCACGTTATAATGCTGCCCAACCATACGTTGAATGTCCTGTATCGTAATGACCTTTGGTTTAGAGCTTGGAATAATATCCTTTAATGCTTCTGCAGCTAAGTCTGCATTAATATCTTTATTAATTAATGATGAGTACGCAACAACTCGGATAAGAGCACCTTCTAGCTCACGAATGTTTGAGTCAATTTGATTTGCGATATAAAGCATGACTTCATTTGGGATATCTAACCCGTCAGCTTTCGCTTTTTTCCGTAAAATCGCAATTCTTGTTTCTAAATCTGGTGGCGTAATATCAGTAATAAGTCCCCATTCAAAGCGAGAGCGCAAACGGTCCTCAAGGGTCGGAATCTCTTTTGGAGGTCGATCACTTGAAATAACAATTTGCTTACTTTCTTCATGTAAAGTGTTAAATGTATGGAAAAATTCTTCTTGCGTTTGTTCTTTTCCAGCTAAGAATTGAATATCATCTATGAGTAAAACGTCGACATTTCGATATTTATTTCGAAAATCAACGGCTTTATTATCACGAATAGAATTAATAAATTCATTTGTAAATTTTTCGGATGATAAATAAACAACTTTTGCTGATGGATTATGATCTAATACATAATGACCAATGGCATGCATTAAGTGTGTTTTTCCAAGACCTACTCCTCCATAAATAAAAAGAGGATTGTAAGCTTTTGCTGGTGCTTCAGCTACTGCAAGTGATGCTGCGTGAGCGAATCGGTTCCCAGATCCAATGACAAACGTATCAAACGTGTATTTGGGATTTAACATATTTTGTGGAAGCTCACCAGCTTCGTCTCCTTTATTTGGTGCCGCTTTAATCGGAGATTTTGGCATAAATTCTTCATCGTTCTGATTTTGAGGAATGATAAATTTAACACCAATTTCTTCACCGGTTAGTTCATATAATGTGTTGGCAATGAGGTGAAGATAACGAGATTCAAGCCAATCTCTTGCAAACTCGTTTGGGGCGGTAATAATCATGGTATCGCCTTGCAAAGCATGCGCTTTTGTTGATTTCAACCACGTTTCAAAGCTCGGCTTGCTAAGCTTTTTTTCTATTTCGCCTAGAGCTTTGCTCCATAAATCCGCAATATTTTCCATCGTATTTCGCTGTCCCTCCTTTATCGGGCCTACTTTTCACATTGGAAATAAACGAACTTTCACCAAGATGTATAAACATACAATCCACGCCAAATGTGAAAAACTATATAATATAGTAGAAAAACGACTTTTCGACATAATTCACGTTTTGTGGACAACTTCATTCAGAGGATGTTTATAATGTTTCCACACGTTATCCACAATCTGTGGATAATAGTAATGGATTGATTAGGTTATTCAGAGTTAAAACACAAATATCATACCAGAATTACCTACTTGTTGCAATGGGTTATATAAAGTTATCCACATTGCTAAAACACTGTGAAAAAACTTTGTCCACATAGAGAAAATATGTGAAAAAGTTGTCGATAAGGTGTGTGGATAAAAAGATTTGTGTCGAAATTTCATCCACAGGGTGTAATGGTATATTTTGTTTTCGAGTATTGGTTGACAATTTCCGTAATTGTTTTCTATAATTAATAAGACTGTCTTTAACAGCTATTCCTCAGGGAGGTGTCATAAAATGAAAAGAACTTATCAACCAAACAAACGTAAACGTAGTAAAGTTCATGGTTTCCGTAGCCGTATGAGCACTGCTAACGGACGTAAAGTGATTGCACGTCGTCGTCGTAAAGGAAGAAAAGTATTATCAGCATAGGCCACTGAAACAAGTCAGTGGTCTTTTTGTGTTTTTTATAGAATCATTCGTTTACTTTTATTTAAGTTTGATGAAGACGGCGACTCCAGTGGGAACAGTACGAGCCGAAGACCCCGGCAGTCGAGCTAGTGAGATGAGAGGGGTGAGGCGTACCTACGGAAATCGTCCGTCTTTTCGAAAAGGACTTTGGTAAAAGTAATGTAATAGAGTGTTACGTTAGGATCCTTTGTTAAAAAAGCGGGAACTAGAAAGTCTTTAAACAAAGCGAAACGGAAATCCAAACGTTGAAATATGGTATTACATGAAGGAAAGTCGATTACAATCTCCCTTTTCATAGAAGGATCCTTTAACAAGAAGGGTCCTTTTTGAACATGTACGAGGATCGAATGCCCCACGAAAACTAGGTGGATAGTTAAACAGATAGCTATTCCTTGTTTAAAGTTGAGGTAAAATTGAAACAATGAAGGTGGAACTCTTAATTGAGTTGAATCGGAGTGAATGGTATGAGAAAACGAAACCGGATTAAAAAAAACGAAGACTTTCAAAACGTTTTTAAAAACGGAACATCAATGGCAAATAGACAATTTGTCATCTATATGCTTGACCAACCGAATGAGAAAGAATTTCGGATCGGACTTTCTGTCAGCAAAAAAATAGGGAAAGCGGTAATTCGAAATCAGGTGAAACGCTACATTCGACAAGTTTTTCTGGAAGAAAAACAAAATATCTTAGCGGGGAAAGATTATATCATTATTGCTCGGAAGCCAGCAGCTGAGATGAACTATCATGAAGTGAAAAAAAGCTTACTCCACCTATTTAGAAAAACGAAAATTTATCAAAAACAAGCGAAAGAATCATGAAAGGGAAATTAAATTTCTGATTAATGAAAAAAGATGGTACAATACTTTTGTGGTTTACATGTACTCAAAAGAAGAGATAATAAGAATTTTTCTGTCGTTAGGAGGAAATGTCGTTGAAAAGGCGAATACTTTTACTGTTAGGACTCGTTGCTCTCGTCTCCGTTTTAGCGGGTTGTACGGAGATAAATGAGCCAATCACAAAGGAAAGTCAAGGATTTTGGAATCAATACATCGTATATCCGCTTTCTTGGCTTATTACATATTTTGCTGAGTTGTTTGGAAATGATTACGGATTATCTATTATTGTTGTTACATTGCTCATTCGTTTTGCGATTTTACCATTAATGATTAAACAAACGCAAAACTCAAAAGCAATGCAAGCGCTACAACCTGAAATGTTAAAGCTTCGTGAAAAATACAGCTCTAAAGATCAACAAACACAACAAAAATTACAACAGGAGACAATGGCGCTATTCCAAAAGCATGGTGTAAATCCTCTAGCAGGATGTTTCCCATTATTGGTACAAATGCCAATCTTAATTGGTTTCTATCATGCTATTATGCGTACACAAGAAATTGCCAATCATAATTTCTTATGGTTTGACTTAGGCGAACGCGATCCGCTATTTATTTTGCCGATTCTAGCGGGTGTTCTTACATTTGTTCAACAAAAGCTGATGATGGCGGGAACAGAAACGATGAACCCGCAAATGCAAACGATGCTTTGGCTCATGCCAATTATGATTGTTATTTTTGCCATTACCTTCCCAGCAGCATTATCTCTATACTGGGTAGTAGGTAACATTTTTATGATTGTACAAACATTAGTTATTAAAGGTCCTGATATTCGTAATGCCTCTGAAAAGGCGGGAGGAGCTCAAAAGTGAGAGAAATAACATCTACTGGTTCAACTGTAGATGAAGCGGTTCAGTCTGCTTTGGAAAAGTTGAATGCAAAGAAGGATGAAGTGGAAATTCGGGTCATTGATGAAGGAAAAAAAGGTTTCTTAGGGATTTTTGGTCAAAAGCCAGCAATCGTGAATGTTAAAGTGTTAGGTGAAGATAAAACGCATGAGGATTTTAATCCGTTAAAAGAAGCAGTTTCTGAATTATTCCCGAAAACATCTGTTGATTTAGAAGGAAATGATGAACAAGAAGTTGATCCAATAGATGAAGCTAAATCTTTCTTAAAGGATGTTCTCAAAAATATGGGGGTACAAGCCTTCATTCAAGTAAAACGGGAAAAAAAGACCGTATACTTTAATGTAGAAGGTGAAAAGCTAGCGATACTAATTGGAAAGCGGGGACAAACATTAAATTCGTTACAGCTTTTGACGCAGCTTGTCGTAAATCGATACGCCAAAGAATATATTCAAGTTGTGTTAGATGCAGAAAATTATCGAAAACGAAGAGAAGAAACGTTGTCTCAATTAGCGCAAAAGCTCGCGAACAAAGCGACTAAAACAAAACAAGAAGTATCATTAGAACCAATGCCTTCTTTTGAACGAAAGGTGATTCACTCCGCTCTTGTTCGAGATAACAGGGTTAAAACCTACTCCGTTGGAACAGAGCCGAATCGTTACATTGTTATCGCACCGAAAATCGGACATACGCAAAAGGTTGGAAAGTAACCACTTTCCAACCTTTTTTTATGCCTATTTACAGGAGTAACAGATGGAAGGATGTCCATAACAAAGCTTGGTGCATGGGGTTGAAATGTTGTTATTAACATGTGGATAAGATAAAATGGGTATGGAGTTCATCGTGGTTGTGGATTAAGAGGATGAATGGGTCCGATTTTCTATCTTTTCTCGTCATAAACATTATGATATCTTTAAGTTTTGGATATTCTTTTAAAAACTAAGTTGCGTTTTCATAGATAGATTTTGCTAAAGAGAGGTGATTCGGAGTGGAATTCGATACGATAGCCGCCATCTCAACGCCGATGGGAGAAGGGGCCATTGCCATCGTTCGTTTAACGGGGGATGATGCAGTCTCTATTGCAGACCGTGTATTTAGAAGCCCTTCTAAAAAAGCGTTAACGGATGTTCCGACACATACGATCCACTACGGTAACATTGTTGATCCAAAAACAGAACAAACAGTAGAAGAAGTTATGGTTTCCATCATGCGTGCGCCTAAAACGTTTACGCGTGAGGACGTAGTCGAAATTAATTGTCACGGTGGAATTGCGTCTGTAAACCGTGTTTTAGAACTTGTTTTAACGAATGGTGCACGTCTTGCTGAACCGGGAGAGTTTACAAAGCGTGCGTTTTTAAATGGACGTATCGATTTGTCGCAGGCTGAAGCGGTAATGGATTTAATTCGTGCGAAGACAGACCGTGCGATGAATGTCGCTTTAGGACAGATGGAAGGTCGACTGTCCAAATTAATTAAGCGACTACGGCAAGAGATTTTAGAAACGTTAGCACATGTTGAAGTGAACATTGATTACCCAGAATATGACGATGTCGAAGAAATGACGCATCAAATATTAGTTGAAAAAGCGAAGTATGTTCAAAAAGAAATTGAGAAATTACTTCAGACTTCTCAACAAGGAAAGATTTTACGTGAAGGTCTTTCGACAGTCATTATCGGTCGCCCGAATGTTGGGAAATCATCCTTACTAAACAGTCTAGTCCAAGAAAACAAGGCGATTGTAACAGATATTCCTGGGACAACTCGCGATGTAATTGAAGAGTACGTAAATGTACGAGGCGTTCCACTTCGATTAGTCGATACGGCTGGTATTCGTGAAACAGAAGATATCGTTGAACGAATTGGTGTTGAGCGCTCAAGACAAGTGCTAAAAGAGGCGGATTTAATTTTACTCGTATTAAACTATAATGAAAATGTGTCAGAGGAAGACCGCCAGCTATTTGAAGCTGTAAGAGGGATGGACTATATCGTCATCGTTAACAAGACCGATCTTCCGCAACAAATTGATTTAGACGAAGTTACGCAGTTGGCATCTGGTCGTCCTGTCGTAACGACATCATTGAAAGAGGAAAAAGGGATTGATGACTTAGAAGAAGCGATTAGTTCATTGTTTTTCTCTGGGAACATTCAATCTGGAGATTTAACGTATGTATCCAATACGCGACATATCGCTCTACTCAATCAGGCAAAACAAGCGATTGAAGAGGCTTTAAGTGGAATTGAACAAGGTGTTCCAATCGATATAGTTCAAATAGATTTAACAAGATCATGGGAGTTGCTCGGTGAAATCATTGGAGATGCTGTACATGAAAGTTTAATCGACCAACTCTTCTCTCAATTCTGCTTAGGAAAATAAAAGGAGGGTTTGAAAATGGGATACGAAGCAGGCTCGTTTGATACGATTGTTGTCGGTGCCGGACATGCGGGATGTGAGGCTGGTCTTGCGGCAGCTCGTATGGGAGCGAAAACGTTAGTCATTACGATTAACCTGGACATGGTTGCATTTATGCCATGTAACCCGTCAGTAGGTGGACCTGCCAAGGGGATTGTTGTACGGGAAATAGATGCTCTTGGCGGTGAGATGGGGAAAAATATTGATAAAACACATATTCAAATGCGTATGTTAAACACAGGAAAAGGTCCTGCGGTTCGTGCTCTACGTGCTCAAGCGGACAAATTCCTGTACCAACATGAAATGAAAAAGACGTTAGAAAGTGAGCCGAATCTCACACTCTTACAAGGAATGGTTGATCGTCTTATTGTAGAGGATGGAGTATGTAAAGGAGTTGTAACACAAACAGGTGCGGTATATCGCGCGAAAACAGTGGTGTTAACGACTGGAACGTTCCTTCGTGGAAAGATTATACTCGGAGACTTATCTTACTCAAGTGGACCGAATAATCAGCAGCCATCCATTAAATTATCTGAACATCTACAAGAACTTGGATTTGATCTCGTTCGCTTTAAAACTGGAACTCCTCCACGCGTTAATAGTCAAACGATTGACTACAGCAAAACGGAAATTCAACCGGGCGATGAGACACCTCGCGCCTTTTCATACGAAACAACGAAGTACATTACCGATCAGCTTCCGTGCTGGTTAACGTATACAAGTGAAGAAACACATCAAATTATTGATGAAAACTTACATCGCTCCCCGATGTATTCAGGAATGATTAAAGGAACTGGCCCGCGTTATTGTCCATCTATTGAGGATAAAGTAGTCCGTTTCCATGATAAGCCGCGACACCAAATCTTCTTAGAACCAGAAGGGCGCAACACAGAAGAGGTTTATGTGCAGGGCTTATCGACAAGCTTACCAGAAGATGTTCAACGACGTATGCTTGCAACAATTCCTGGATTAGAAAAGGCGCAGTTAATGCGTGCGGGATATGCGATTGAATATGATGCGATTGTCCCAACTCAATTATGGCCTACGCTGGAAACGAAGAAAGTGAAGAACTTATATACCGCTGGTCAAATTAACGGTACTTCAGGATATGAAGAAGCGGCGGGTCAAGGGTTGATGGCAGGTATTAACGCAGCGAGAAAAGCGCTTGATAAAGAAGAGGTTATTTTAAGTCGTTCTGACGCTTATATTGGCGTATTAATTGATGACCTTGTAACAAAAGGAACGAATGAACCGTATCGCTTACTCACTTCACGAGCTGAATATCGTCTTTTATTACGCCATGACAATGCCGATTTACGCTTAACAGACATTGGGTATGAAATTGGCCTAATTTCAAAAGAACGATACGAAAGATTTGAGGCGAAGAAAGAAGCGATTGAAAAAGAAAAGAAACGTCTCTACTCCATCATTATCAAACCTTCAAAAGAGGTGCAAGAATTAATCAAGAACGCTGGCGGTAGCGAACTAAAAGATGGCGTCAGAGCGTTCGACCTATTAAAACGACCTGAAATGAATTATGATCATATCAAAATGCTTGCGCCTACAGAAGAAGCGTTAGCACCAGATGTGGAAGAACAAGTTGAAATTCAAATTAAGTATGAAGGATATATTGAAAAATCCCTTCAGCAAGTAGATAAGTTAAAACGGATGGAAAATAAAAAGATTCCAGATAACATTGATTACGATGCAATTACTGGCTTAGCTACAGAAGCTCGTCAAAAATTAAAAGAAGTTCGTCCGCTTTCAGTTGCCCAAGCGTCACGTATTTCAGGAGTTAACCCAGCTGACATTTCCATCTTACTTGTCTATTTAGAACAAGGGCGAATAGCACGTGTCTCAAACGAATAAATGAACCCGATAATCAGAGCTGTCTGAATCTAGCATTGCTTCTATTTGGTTTTAACGATAGGATGGTGGCGGCGACGCCCGCTAGAAACGAAGAGCCGAAATGAGACAGGCCGTGCCTGTTGAAAGCGTCCGCCACAGGATGAAATCAACCGAATTTAATTCACGCCAAAGAAGGGGCTGTACTTTATAGACAGCCCCGATATTAAAAAATAATTGGAAGTGTAAAAAATGGATATTTCACAATTTCAACAACAACTTGATCAAAAAGGAATTTCGTTGTCGAATGAACAACTGCAACAATTCGAGCGATATTATGAGCTATTAGTTGAATGGAACGAAAAAATGAACCTCACATCAATTACTGAGAAGAAAGAAGTGTATTTAAAGCATTTCTACGACTCGATTTCAGCTGCTTTTTACTATGATTTTTCAAAGCCGTTATCAATCTGTGATGTGGGTGCGGGTGCTGGATTTCCGAGTATCCCTTTAAAAATTTGCTTTCCACATTTGCACATTTCAATTGTTGATTCGTTAAAAAAACGTATCACATTTCTTGAGCATCTTGCTTCGGAATTGAAATTGACGAATGTAGCGTTTTATCATGATCGCGCTGAGACATTCGGGAAAAACAAAGAGTTCCGCGAATCATTTGATCTTGTAACAGCTCGTGCTGTTGCTCGGTTATCTGTATTAAGTGAACTTTGTTTACCTCTTGTCAAAGTAGAGGGGCATTTTCTTGCGTTAAAGGCCTCATCGGCTGAAGAAGAACTTGAAAAGGCGCAAAAAGCGGTGAAAACCCTTGGGGGAACTTTGGAGGAAATGAATAATTTTAGCTTGCCAATTGAGGAAAGTGAGCGAAATATTATTGTCATCCGAAAGGATCGACCTACTCCAAAGAAATACCCTCGTAAACCTGGTACTCCGAACAAAATGCCATTAGAATAAAGGTTTTTTTTGAATTAAGAAATCTAGTGCGTTTTAAGCAGTTTGTCATGAATAAGCAGGAAAATCGTCTAAGAAAAAAGAAATAAATAGGTGGTAGTCTCTAAAGGTGGTGTCAGCATATGAAGCATCCTTTTTCTCGTCTTTTCGGGTTTGGAGAAAAAGATGTGGCGGAACGTGTAGAAGAACAAATTGATGATAGCGGGAAAGAAGAAGTACATAAAATTCCTGTTCAACAAATTATTCCGAACCGTTATCAACCGCGCACAATATTTGTTGATGAAAAAATACAAGAGTTAGCCCAAACAATTCAAACGCACGGAATTATACAACCAATTGTCGTTCGGAAAATGGACAATCAATATGAAATTATTGCCGGGGAAAGAAGATGGAGAGCCGTTCAATCGTTAGGTTGGGAAGAAATTCCAGCTATTATTAAAGATTTTAATGATACCGAAACAGCATCTGTTGCTCTCATTGAGAACTTGCAAAGGGAAGAACTATCCGCCATTGAGGAAGCGGTTGCATATGCTAAATTATTAGAGCTGCACCAACTAACACAAGAAGCGCTTGCTCAACGTCTAGGGAAGGGACAGTCTACCATTGCCAACAAGTTACGCCTTTTAAAGCTTCCACAGGAAGTGCAGGAATCACTTTTAAGAAAACAAATAACAGAGAGACATGCACGTGCATTAATTCCGCTCAAAAACGAAGAATTACAAATTAAATTGCTTCATGAAATTTTGGAGAAGCAACTGAATGTTAAGCAAACGGAAGACCGCGTCGTCAAAATGCTAGAAAAAGAGCGTCCAAAGCCGAAGCCGAAGCGCAAAGCATTCAGCCGAGACACAAGAATTGCGATGAACACGATACGTCAGTCGCTGTCGATGGTAGAAGAAACCGGTGTTAAAATCGATTCTGAAGAAGAAGAATTTGATGATTATATTCAATTCACTATAAAAATACCGAAATAAAACTCTTCACACAAAGTGAAGAGTTTTTTGCGTTAATAGAGTGATATAAAGGGACGTCCCTGCCTCCCTTCTTAATTGCCGGGTATATGTTATGTATAAACGAACACTCTTTTCCTGAAATTATGAAATTCTATGAAAACGAAAAGAAGAAATCATAACATTCCGCTCTTTTCATGATAAAATAAATGCAATGAAACATTCTGAAGTAGTGGAAAGCAGGTGACACCGTGGGGAGAATTATTTCCGTAGCGAACCAAAAAGGGGGAGTTGGAAAAACAACCACCTCTGTTAATCTGGGCGCATGCTTAGCGCATATTGGGAAAAGAGTCTTGCTTGTCGACATTGATCCGCAGGGGAATGCAACGAGCGGTGTGGGCATAGATAAAGCCGATGTCGATCAATGTATATACGACATGATTGTTGAGGACACAGACGTTAAAGAAGTAATAAAACCGACACAAATCGAGCAACTTGACATCATTCCTGCAACCATTCAGCTAGCAGGTGCTGAAATTGAGCTTGTTCCGACCATTTCACGAGAGGTTCGGTTAAAGCGAGCTCTTGAAACGGTAAAGGATCAGTACGATTATATTATTATTGACTGTCCTCCTTCACTGGGGCTGCTAACCATTAACGCCTTAACGGCTTCTGACTCTGTCCTGATTCCAGTTCAATGTGAATACTATGCGTTAGAAGGGCTTAGTCAATTATTAAATACAATTCGGTTAGTTCAAAAGCATTTAAACGCTGACTTGATGATTGAAGGGGTTCTTTTAACGATGTTAGATGCCCGTACGAACCTTGGAATTCAAGTAATTGACGAAGTGAAAAAATATTTTCAAGACAAAGTGTATCAAACGATTATTCCTCGTAATATTCGTTTAAGTGAAGCCCCAAGTCATGGACAACCTATTATCCTATATGATGTAAGATCACGAGGTGCTGAAGTTTACTTAGAACTAGCGAAGGAAGTGGTGACAATCAATGGCTAAAGGCTTGGGAAAAGGAATTAATGCACTGTTTACCAATATGGAGTCCGATCAGGAAGAAACGGTTCAAGAAATCTCGCTGAAAGATTTACGTCCGAATCCTTATCAACCTCGAAAAACATTTGACGAGAGCGCGATTCGTGAGTTAAAAGAATCTATCATGGAACATGGCATCCTTCAACCAATTATTGTTCGAAAAAGTATTAAAGGGTATGAGATTGTCGTTGGAGAGCGACGCTTCCGAGCTGCTAAAGAAGCAGGTTTAACAGCTATTCCAGCTGTTGTAAGAGACCTATCCGACCAACAAATGATGGAACTTGCTGTTTTAGAAAACTTACAACGTGAAGATTTATCTCCGATTGAAGAAGCGCAAGCCTATCAATCTTTAATCGAACATTTGCATATCACACAAGAAGAATTGGCGAAGCGACTCGGGAAAAGTCGACCACACATCGCAAACCTCATGAGGCTTTTGACGCTACCGATTGTTATCCAAGATTTAATTTCAGAGAATAAATTATCGATGGGACATGGTCGAGCCTTACTTGGATTGAAAAAGAAAGAAAAAATGAAGCCACTTGCTGAAAAAATCGTAAAAGAACAATTGAACGTTCGACAAGTAGAACAGCTTGTTCAACAATTAAATGAACATGTTTCACGTGAAACAAATGCGCCGAAGAAGGAAAAGAAAGACGTATTCATTCAAGAACGTGAATCCGTATTAAGAGAAAAACTAGGAACGCCTGTAGTAATCAAACAACAAAAGAAAAAAGGAAAAATCGAAATCGAATTCTTCTCTAAGGATGACTTAGAACGAATTTTAGAGTTACTCGATATCCATATCTCCTCCTAAACCATCCTGCTAAGTGATGGTCTTTTTTTTGTTTAGGAAACGTATTTATGCGTGTCTAGCAAACTTGCGATTTGTACAAGTTTCTTTTATCTTACTCCTAGTAACAGTTGTATGCTGCTCTCACCATGGCTTCTAATCTTTCAATTTTATGTGTTTGAAAGCTTTGTATTAGGGTGAAATGTGTCCGTTTTCCGAAGACGTTTATTAGTCTCAATCAATTGCGAAACGGTTAGCAAGCTCTCAGAAATGACTTCTGCCATGCTCATAACTAAGTGAAGTCGAGTATTTTGTAAGACAAAAAATTCCATAAATCCACTAACATTTACAATTCCTGTTATATGCATATCCCCAACCTCGGGCAACACTTTGTTAACTCCCGCTCCAGGTTTTACAGGACCAGAGGCTACTTGAATGGACCCGACGTTTTTAAACCTTCCTAAACAGGCGTCAATGGCAATAATAAACGGGTTCCGATGTTCCTTCTTTATAAGTGCAATCTTTTCTTCTAAATTAACAGCATGAACCGGATCCTTTAATGTGCCATACACATGCAGATTTTCTACAGTATGTTGCTGAATTTTTGTGCCAATTAATGGGCCAAGGGAATCACCGGTTGAACGGTCCGTACCAATACATAAAACAACAATGGGTGTAAGAGATAATGTCGGTAGGAGTCGAAAAACTTGACTGCTTATTTGATAAACAGCCTCTTCATTTTCATAGAAGATGCGATGTGTGTCTTGTTCTGGGGAAGAAAAAAAGCTCGGCTTTAGATTCATAGAATTCACTCCCTCTTCATAGTAGTAACAGTATACGGAAGAATGAAAAATTCTATACATGTGAATCTCAGGTTGAGGTGAAAAGGAATGTGGAAAGCGGGCTTAAAATGGATGTATTTAATCTTAGGAACGGTTATTGGGGCAGGATATGCATCAGGACAAGAGTTGTGGCAGTTTTTTGGGTTTGAAAGTGGACTGGCTATTATACTATTCACCATCTTCTTTATCATCTCATGCTATGTCATTATGAAAATAAGTTATGAAGAAAAGTCAGAGCATTTCTTTCCCGTATTGGAGCGGCTCATTGGAACAAAATTATCGAGGATATATGATGTGTTAATTGTATTATACCTTTTTACAACAACGGTTGTCATGATTGCTGGTGGGGGTGCAACGTTAAAGGCATTATCTGTCCCTTATTGGGGAGGGGTAGCCATTTTTTGTTTGTTACTTGTATTGCTTTTTTTCTGGGATGTGAAAGGTCTTCTTTCTTTAAATACCTTCTTAATCCCTTTGCTACTAATTGGACTTGTATATGCACTTGGCCATTATCATTCGGAGCATGCGCATGTTTGGACGTTTAATTGGCATAAACAGTATAATTGGCCAGCCGCATTCACATTTACCTCGTTAAATATCCTATCAGTTGTTGCGGTTTTATCAGCAGTTGGAAAAGAAATTAACGGATTAAAAGAAGCGAAGATTGCTAGCATTGGGAGTGGGCTCGTTTTAGGAGGAATTTCGTATTTATATAACGAAACGCTAACGCAATTAGCAGACAAAGTACGGCAAATTGATATTCCGCTTTTTTTAATTTTGGACGACTCTCCCTTTATCATGTTTCTCGCTATGTCTTTTATGCTTTGGATGGCAATTTATACAACAGCGGCTTCTGGTGTATTCGGACTGGCAACACGATTTAAAAAAACGTTACGGGTCCCTTTGTGGAGTCTCGCCTTCGTGTTCGTCATTTGTATGATTCCCTTTACGAAATTCGGCTTTGCAACGCTTGTTTCGATCCTGTACCCTATTTACGCGTTAATTAATTTGTATTTAGTTGTTGCCATCTTGCTATTTCCGATTACGAACAGGTACAAATGGGATTGAAAAGTTGGTAAAATGGGAAGTGTGAAAGAAAAACATAATCATGGATTCCATTTATAGATAGATACAAGGAAGGAGGAATTTCTCAGAAATGGTAGATAAAGAATTTGAACTTAACGATGTCGTTGAAATGAAAAAACCTCATCCTTGTGGGGAAAATCGTTGGAAAATTATACGGATGGGGATGGACATTCGTATAAAGTGTGAAGGCTGTGGACATAGTGTCTTAATGCCTCGTCGAGAATTCGCTCGTAAATTAAAAAAAGTATTAGAAAAGAGTTCTTAATCAAAGCTGCTAGGGAGAACCGTTTCCTAGCAGTTTTCTATTTGTTATGCCTAACTTGTCAATTTAATGGTTCAAAACTATAATTGTTGAAGATTGTATGTATTTAATCTCGGCTTTGTTTACTGGAGCTGATTTCGATAAAAGAGGAGTGGAAAAGATGGCATTAACAGCTGGTATTGTCGGTCTTCCAAACGTAGGAAAGTCCACATTATTTAACGCGATTACGCAAGCGGGAGCCGAATCTGCAAACTACCCGTTCTGTACGATCGATCCGAACGTAGGAATTGTAGAAGTTCCGGACCATCGCTTACAAAAGCTTACGGAGCTAGTTAATCCGAAAAAAACTGTTCCGACGACATTTGAATTTACAGATATTGCCGGAATTGTAAAAGGGGCAAGTAAAGGAGAAGGACTTGGAAATAAGTTCTTATCTCATATTCGTCAAGTAGACGCAATTTGCCAAGTAGTACGTTGTTTCCGTGACGATAATATTACACACGTTGCTGGAAAAGTTGATCCTATCGCAGATATTGAAACGATTAACTTAGAGTTGATTTTAGCTGACCTTGAAACAGTTGATAAGCGAATTGACCGTGTAGCGAAGATGGCAAAGCAAAAAGATAAACAAGCTATGTTTGAACATGAAATTTTAGTGAAGCTTAAAGAAACGTTTGAAAGCGAGAAGCCTGCGCGTGTTCTTGAGTTCACTGAAGAACAAATGAAGTATGTAAAACAGCTTCATCTTTTAACGATTAAGCCGGTTTTATATGTTGCAAACGTTGGTGAAGAAGATGTTGCAGATCCATCCGATAATCCGTATGTTGAGCAAGTAAGAGAGTACGCGGAAAATGAAGGGGCAGAAGTGATTGTCGTTTGTGCGAAAATCGAATCTGAAATTGCTGAGCTTGAAGGCGAAGAAAAAGCGATGTTTTTAGAAGATCTCGGCATTGAAGAATCAGGTCTTGATCAGTTAATTAAAGCGTCTTACAGCTTACTTGGTCTTGCAACATACTTTACAGCGGGTGAACAAGAAGTTCGTGCTTGGACATTTAGACGTGGAATGAAAGCTCCTCAATGTGCGGGAATCATCCACTCAGACTTTGAACGAGGTTTTATTCGTGCCGAAACAGTGGCTTATGAGGACTTAGTGGCTGCTGGGTCAATGACATCTGCAAAAGAAGCAGGGAAAGTTCGTCTAGAAGGAAAAGAGTATGAAGTACAAGATGGAGATGTAATCCACTTCCGCTTTAATGTATAAGGCAGTTGCAACATATCTAGGTATTTGCTATAATCTAAACTTGTGAGTAATTGTAAGAATTACTCCTTGCCCATGTGGGCCGTTTAGACCAAAAGGAGGTGTAGAAGGATGAGAAAATACGAAATCATGTACATCATCCGTCCAAACATTGAAGAGGATGCGAAAAAAGCGTTAGTTGAGCGTTTCAACGGCATCTTAACTGAAAATGGCGCGGAGATTGCAGAAGTAAAAGAGTGGGGCAAGCGTCGCCTTGCATATGAAATCAATGATTTACGTGAAGGTATCTACATGATCGTGAAAGTTGCATCTAACAACGAAGCGATTGATGAGTTCAGCCGTTTAGCGCGCATCAACGAAGATATCTTACGTCATATCGTTGTTAAAGAAGAAGAGTAATTCGCTTTGATATAAATGGGAATAAGATGGTAAAATCATCTTAAAAGTGCTTTAGGAGTGGTTCTGATATGATGAATCGTGTCGTACTTGTGGGTCGTTTAACGAAGGATCCTGAACTTCGTTATACGCCAAGTGGTGTAGCTGTTGCGACTTTTACACTTGCTGTTAACCGAACATTTACTAATCAGCAAGGGGAACGTGAAGCAGACTTCATCAACTGTGTTGTATGGAGACGCCCAGCTGAGAACGTAGCAAACTTCTTAAAGAAGGGAAGCCTCGCTGGCGTGGATGGTCGTCTACAATCTCGTAGCTACGAAGACCAAACGGGAAGACGTGTATACGTTACAGAAGTTGTTGCAGATAGTGTTCAGTTTTTAGAACCTAGAGGCGCAGCGGGTAATCCATCAGGTGGAAACCAGAACTTCTATGGTGGTGGAGGAAACCAAGGTGGTAATGCCAATCCATTTGGTGGCGGTTCATTCGATCAAAATCGTAATCAAAATCAGGGCCACACAAGCTTTGATGACGATCCGTTTGCAAATGATGGACAAACAATCGATATTTCAGATGATGACTTACCATTCTAAAAACATTGAACGGTTTATTTTTCAATAAGAAGGAGGGAAATTGACATGGCAGGACGTAGAGGTCGTGGTAAACGTCGTAAAGTGTGTTACTTCACAGCTAACGGTATCACACACATCGACTACAAAGATGTAGATTTATTAAAGAAATTTATCTCTGAGCGCGGTAAAATCTTACCTCGTCGTGTGACAGGTACAAGCGCGAAATACCAACGTAAATTAACAGTAGCCATCAAACGTGCACGTCAAATGGCTTTACTTCCTTACGTTGCGGAAGACAAATAAGATGAGAAAGGCAGTGAGGTTAGAATCCTTACTGCTTTTTTCGTAATATCGCACAAATGACATAAATTCTATCCAATTCATACATATCAAACTTCATTGCACCTTCATTGCTTGGAAGGGCTATACCGATTAAAATAATAAGTAGGAAAAGGTGGTGTAAACTTGAAACAAACTCGATTTATAACTGACGCAGCCATCCTTTTAGCAATCTTTGCTGTTTTATTAGCGATGACGTTATATTTACCGTTAATTGGAGCGGTCGCACTCGTATTTTTGGCGACTCCGTTTATCATTATGGTTTATCGTCACGATATGAAGAAAGCGTGGTTTATGTTTGCGGGCGCATTACTTATCTCGTTCATTGTTGGCCAGCTTCTATCGGTACCTCTTGTGTTAATGTATGGAGTTGTCGGAATTGTAATGGGGCATTTTTATAAGAAACAGCAACCTTTTGTCGCGCTCGTTCTCGGGTCCTTGGCTTTTTTAGGAGGTCTTCTTCTTACATATGGCTTGTCCGTTCTGCTTTTTGGCATGAATTGGATGGCGGAAATTACAAATGAAGTGAACCGCACCTTTGAAGATACAGCGAAGATGTTCGCGGCTTTAGGACAAGATGTTCCAGAAGAGGCATTTACACAAATTGAGAGTCAATTGCAGTTACTCGGAATGATGTTGCCAACAATACTTGTTATGGCAGCTGTCTTTTCTGCCTTCATTACACATGCTGTGAACCGTCCTATAATGAAACGATTAAAGATGGAGATGCCAGCTATCACGCCTTTTCGTAATTGGCGATTACCGAAAAGTATTATTTGGTACTACTTAATCGTCATTTTTATGCAGTTTATGAACATAGAAAGTGGTTCATTTTTATTTATCGCTGTGTTAAACTTGACCATTCTTTTGCAAGTATTGTTACTTATTCAAGGTCTTTCATTCCTTTTTTATTACAGCCATATAAAAAACAAAGGAAAATGGCTTCCGGCTATTGGGGTCATTATTTCCATTCTTTTATACCCTGTCCAAGAATTGGTTCGGATTTTAGGTATAATAGATTTAGGGTTTGATCTGCGTAGCAGACTAAAAAGGTAGCGGAGAGTGAATGTTTTTTAGGAGCTGAACATTATGCCGAATTTTTTTGAAAAACCTTTATTTAGGCTTCCTGTGTATGGGCTAATTGGTGTGGTCGTTTTAGCACTCTTGATTTTGTGGATGTACCAATGGGTGCTAGGGCTAATTTTAACAGCCCTTTTTGGCCTCTCAATCTTTTTCCTTGTGAAAGCAGATCAACAAGCAAAGAAAGAATTTGAAGGGTATATCTCCACGCTGTCTTACCGCGTAAAGAAAGTCGGAGAAGAGGCGTTAATGGAGATGCCTATCGGGATTATGCTCGTCAATGACCAATATTTTATTGAATGGTCAAACCCTTATTTAGCGTCTTGTTTTGATGAAGACACGTTAGTTGGACGGTCTTTGTATGATATTGCTGAGTCACTCGTACCTTTGATTAAACAAGAGGTCGATTCAGAATATATTACGTTACAAGACCAAAAGTTTAAGGTCATTATTAAACGTGAAGAGCGCTTACTATACTTTTTTGACGTGACGAAACAAAAGGAAATTGAAAAGCAATACCGTGATGAACAAACCGTGTTAGCTTTTATCTTTTTAGATAATTATGATGAGATCACTCAAGGGATCGATGATCAGACACGAAGTAATTTAAACAGTGAAGTGACCTCAATATTAAACCAGTGGGCAATGGAACATGGTATTTTCTTAAAGAGAGTGTCGTCAGAGCGCTTTATTGCCGTCTTAAATGAGCAGATTCTCTCACAACTTGAGAAATCGAAATTTGCTATTTTAGACACGGTTCGGGAAAAGGCTACTGTTCAAAATGTCTCTTTAACGTTAAGTATTGGTGTCGGATCTGGAGTATCTGAGTTACCTGAGCTCGGTGACTTAGCTCAATCGAGTCTAGATTTGGCGCTAGGACGTGGGGGAGATCAAGTCGCCATTAAACAGCCGAACGGAAAAGTGAAATTTTACGGCGGAAAGACTAACCCCATTGAAAAGAGAACGCGTGTCCGTGCTCGTGTCATTTCACACGCTTTAAAGGAAATCATCCTTGAAAGTGATAAAGTCATTATTATGGGGCATAAATACCCTGATATGGACGCAGTTGGTTCGTCGATTGGTGTATTAAAGGTCGCTCAAGTGAATGGAAAAGAAGGGTTTATCGTCTTAAATGAAGATGAATTAGATATGGGCGTACAGCGTCTAATGGGAGAAGTGAAAAAGCATTCCGAACTATCGTCCCGCTTCATTACGCCCGAAGAAGCGCTTGAAATTGCCACAGATGATACCCTTTTAGTCGTTTTAGATACGCATAAGCCGTCACTCGTCATTGAAGAACGGTTATTAAATAAAATTGACAATGTCGTTGTCATCGACCACCACCGACGTGGAGAAGAATTCATTAAAGATCCGCTGCTTGTCTATATGGAGCCATACGCCTCCTCCACTGCCGAGTTGGTGACTGAGCTGTTAGAATATCAACCGAAGCGTTTAACGATGGATATGATTGAAGCAACAGCCCTTTTAGCCGGTATCATAGTCGATACGAAGAGCTTTACGTTCCGAACGGGTTCAAGAACATTCGATGCTGCTTCCTATTTGCGGGCAAAAGGGGCAGATACGATTCTTGTACAGAAATTCTTAAAAGAAGATATCGACCTATATGTGAAGCGATCAAAGCTCATTCAAACTACGAAGATTTTCGCGAATGGGATTGCCATTGCAAAAGCGGATGAAACCGATGAAGAGCTGTATGATCAAGTTATCATTGCTCAAGCTGCAGACACATTATTAACGATGCGAAATATACTAGCCTCTTTTGTCATTGCCAGAAGAGATGAAGAAACGGTCGCCATTAGTGCTCGTTCATTAGGAGATATCAACGTCCAGTTGATTATGGAAGCACTAAATGGTGGAGGACATTTGACGAATGCAGCAACGCAATTAACGAATATCTCGCTTGACGAAGCTGAAGAACAATTAAAACAAGCGATACATGAATATCTAGAAGGGGGAAATGAAGAATGAAGGTCATTTTCTTAAAAGATGTAAAAGGAAAAGGTAAAAAAGGTGAAATTAAAAATGTTCCCGACGGCTACGCTCAAAACTTCTTATTTAAGCAAGGCTTAGCTGTTGAAGCAAACAATGCGAATGTGAAGCAGCTAGAAGCCCAAAAAAGAAAAGAACAAAAAGAAGCTGCTGAAGAATTAGCTCAAGCTAAAAAACTAAAAGAAACTCTTGAGCAATTAACGGTTGAGTTAAAAGCAAAAGCTGGTGACGGAGGTCGCTTATTCGGCTCTGTTACAAGCAAACAAATTGCGGACGAGTTAAAGAAAAGCCATGACATTAAAATTGATAAACGTAAAATTGAACTTCCAGATGCTATTCGTGCATTGGGGTACACAAATGTACCGGTTAAACTTCATTCTGAAGTAACTGCAACGTTAAAAGTACACGTTTCAGAACAGTAATGTTAAAGGTGTGGAAAGAAATACTTCTTTCAAAGGGATGCATCTTTCGATATACTCATGACTAGACGGAGCTTAACATAATAGCTCCGCTTTTTTCGGACTTTTTCTCGTAATGAGTCGCTTTATCCCATAAGTGACATTACTTTTTAATAGATAGAGAACGCTGATGAAGGTGGTGATGGTTGTGAATGATCTTGTAGATCGTATTCCACCCCAAAATATTGAAGCGGAACAAGCGGTACTTGGTGCGATATTTATTGAACCACAAGCGTTAACGCTCGCTTCTGAAATTTTAATACCTGACGATTTTTACCGAGCGAGCCACCAGAGAATTTTTAACGCCATGCTTAAGCTTGCGGATAAAGGAGAGCCAGTTGACTTAGTAACGGTAACAAAAGATCTAGCCGATGCCAAAATTTTAGAGGAAATCGGTGGCGTATCATATTTAAGTGACTTGGCCAATTCCGTTCCGACAGCAGCGAATATTGAATATTACGCGAAAATTGTAGAAGAAAAATCTATTTTAAGACGTCTTATTCGGACAGCAACAGGCATAGCGCAAGAAGGGTATAACCGTGAAGATGAAGTCGATAGTTTACTAGATGATGCTGAAAAGCAAATTATGGAGGTTGCTCAGCGGAAAAATACGGGTGCCTTTCAAAACATTAAAGATGTATTGGTGAAGACATATGACAATATAGAATTACTTCACCATCGAAAAGGTGAAATTACAGGTATACCGACTGGGTTTACAGACTTAGATCGAATGACCGCAGGATTTCAGCGAAATGACTTAATTATCGTTGCCGCACGTCCATCTGTGGGGAAGACGGCATTTGCCTTAAATATTGCTCAAAACGTTGCAACGAAAACGGATGAAAATGTTGCGATATTTAGTTTAGAGATGGGCGCTGACCAGCTTGTCATGCGTATGCTGTGTGCGGAAGGAAATATTAATGCTCAAAACTTACGTACCGGTAATTTAACGGCTGAAGATTGGGGTAAGCTCACGATGGCAATGGGAAGCCTTTCGAATGCGGGCATTTACATCGACGATACACCTGGAATTAAAGTGAGTGAAATTCGAGCAAAATGTCGTCGTCTCAAACAAGAAAGTGGACTCGGTATGGTGTTGATCGATTACTTGCAGCTTATTCAAGGAAGCGGCCGAAATAAAGAAAACCGTCAACAAGAAGTATCGGAAATTTCTCGTTCCTTAAAGGCGTTGGCGCGTGAGTTGCAAGTACCTGTCATTGCGCTATCCCAGCTGTCACGTGGTGTCGAACAACGTCAAGACAAACGTCCGATGATGTCGGATATTCGTGAATCAGGAAGTATTGAGCAGGATGCCGATATTGTTGCTTTCCTATACCGTGATGATTATTATGACAAAGAAACGGAAAATAAAAACATCATTGAAATCATTATTGCTAAGCAACGTAACGGTCCAGTTGGAACCGTTCAATTGGCCTTTGTGAAAGAATATAACAAGTTCGTAAACTTAGAACGTCGATTTGAAGATGCGAATGTGCCACCTGGTGCGTAAGGCTGCCTTAATCCATATTAAGGTGGCTTTTTTGTTGTTACAGAAAGTTTAAGTTCAATAAGTGTTAAAGTATTCTCTTTACCGTTTTTTTGGTGTCCAGCTCCAAGCGCCATCAGCTCGGGTCGCTTCTGCCCTGCTGTGGCGACGGAAGCCTCCTCGCAGGTCCTCCAGCGCCATTCGCCTAAGGACTTGCGCTTTGCTCTTTTCTTATAGATGAAAACAAATAAGCTCCCGTTTGGACGTAGGGAGCCTTAATATCATTAAGCTTGTTGTTTTGTAGGGGCTAGGACAATCTCGCGAATATTGACGTGTTGAGGCTGGGAAAAGGCAAAATGAATCGCTTCAGCCACCGTTTCAGGTTGTAAGCCACCGTTAATTGATTTCTTCCTTCCATTTTGTGTAATCATCCCGAATATCTTTACTTGTTGTGTGGGATAACAATTCTGTTTCAACCACACCTGGTGCGATGGTGATGACTCGAACATTATGTTCGGCTACTTCTTCTCGAACATTTTCGCTCATGGAATGAACAGCAAACTTTGTTCCGACATAAGCAGCGTGGTTCGGAAACGTTTTTTTTCCTGCAATTGAACTAATATTTACGATCGTGCCACTTTTTCTTTCAATCATTGAAGGAAGAACTGCTTGCATACCCGTCAGAACACCTAAAACATTTACATCATACATCTCCTGCCATTCCCTCTCATTTTGTGAGTGGATATTGCCTAGCATCATTCGCCCAGCATTGTTGACTAGAAGCTCAACAGGTCCAAACATTTTCTCTGCGTCTTTTAGAGAATTCTTAAAAGCTTCTTTATCTCTTATATCAATAGAAGCTTTCAACACTTGTTCTCCTTTAAATTCATCTAATAAATGCTCTCTTCTTGCAATTAATAAAACATTGTAACCTTTTTCGATAAATAAGCGTGCCGTCGCCTTCCCAATTCCTGAAGATGCACCTGTTATCGCGATGAACCCTTTCTTCACATGGATCACTCCTTTAAACGATTATGCAAAAGGAAGTGTATCATTGAAAGAAAGAGACGAAAAAGTACGCACTTTTACGTTATCTAGTTACCTGTAAGTACCTTTTAAAGGGGGAGTAAGAAGTGAATGGAAAAAAATATTTAAATGAATTTGATGCCACCTTGCAAATGATACAAGGGAAATGGAAAATTATGATTTTGTATGAGTTGTATGAGAGTGGAGCAAAACGTTTTGGAGAGTTGCAACGCTATATTGCAGATATTTCTCATAAAACGTTGACGACTCAATTAAGGGAGCTTGAGCGAGATGAATTAATTAAAAGGAATCTTTATGCCGAGGTTCCGCCAAGGGTTGAGTATTCATTGACCCCGCGTGGAGAATCGTTAATCCCTGTATTGGATATGATTTGTGACTGGGGGCTTCAAAACGTTCCTTCTAATCAATTGTTGAGAGTTTTATGTGAAGAAGGACAAAAGCCGAAAGAGCAAGAATGATTTTTACAAACAAATGAGAAAATAAGATGAACGAGGATTGTGTATAATACACGAACAAAAAATAAATACATACATGTATTATTCGTGTTTTATTGACTTTCCTTCTTGTTATTGGTAAAATAAGCTTTGTTTGTGGATTAAACGGATTTTGATGTTAAGCGGAGGTGCACACCTATGTCATCAGTAGTAGTAGTTGGAACGCAATGGGGAGATGAGGGAAAAGGAAAAATTACAGACTTTCTCTCTCAACAGGCAGAAGTTATTGCGCGTTATCAAGGTGGAAATAATGCCGGACATACAATCAAATTCAACGGTGAAACATATAAGCTTCATTTAATTCCATCTGGAATCTTCTTCAATGAAAAGATTTGTGTCATCGGAAATGGGATGGTTGTCGATCCGAAGGCGTTAGTTGAAGAGTTAAATGGACTTCATGAACGTGGAATTAAGACGGATAATCTCCGCATTAGCAATCGTGCTCACGTGATTTTACCGTACCATTTAAAATTGGATGCGGTAGAAGAAGAGCGTAAAGGTGCCAATAAGATCGGAACAACGAAAAAAGGAATTGGCCCTGCTTATATGGATAAAGCAGCTCGTGTAGGAATTCGAATGGCGGATCTTCTTGATCGCGAAGTGTTCGAAGAAAAACTTCGCAGAAATCTAGAAGAGAAAAATCGCTTGTTAGAAAAAATGTATGAAGTAGAAGGCTTCAAGCTTGAAGATATTTTAGATGAATATTATGAGTACGGACAGCAAATTAAACAATACGTATGTGATACGTCTGTTGTGTTAAACGATGCGCTTGATGAAGGACGTCGCGTCTTATTTGAAGGTGCACAGGGTGTCATGCTCGATATTGACCAAGGAACATACCCATTTGTTACTTCTTCTAATCCTGTTGCAGGGGGCGTAACAATTGGTTCTGGTGTAGGTCCTTCTAAAATCAATCATGTTGTGGGGGTTTCAAAAGCGTATACGACCCGTGTAGGTGACGGTCCATTCCCAACAGAATTACATGATGAGATTGGGGATCAAATTCGTGAGGTTGGTCGTGAATACGGTACAACAACAGGTCGACCACGTCGCGTAGGTTGGTTTGATAGCGTCGTTGTTCGTCATGCACGCCGTGTAAGTGGTATTACCGATTTATCTTTAAACTCAATTGATGTGTTGACGGGGATTGAAACATTAAAAATCTGTGTAGCTTATAAGTACAAAGGGGAAATTATCAACGAATTCCCTGCAAGCTTAAAAGTATTAGCAGAATGTGAGCCCGTTTATGAAGAAATGCCAGGTTGGACAGAAGATATTACGGGTGTGAAAAGCTTAGACGAGTTACCGGAAAATGCACGCCACTATGTGGAGCGTATTTCTCAGCTTACAGGTATTCCATTGTCTATCTTCTCTGTTGGTCCAGATCGCTCACAAACGAATGTTGTTCGCCACGTTTTCCGTGCGAAATAATTAAGGAAGTTAGCCCACAAGTAGGATGTTTCGTCATCTTGCTTGTGGCTTTTTATTGGCTAGTTTTTTCGTGAAAAGCTTGAAGCGAAGAACTCTACGAAACGCTTCAGTCAAGACATTTAAACGTAGTGAGGAGATGTTTGAGGAATCGGACAGTGATTTTCTACTAAAAACGATTACCTCTCAGTATGCCCTGACTAAATCTGCTAGAAGTAGATTAAATATAGCTCAAAACCAAAACAAACTTTAGAAAAAAGATTTTTTATTATTTTTTTAAAAAAGTACTTGCTTTTCAATTAAGATGCTGGTAATATAAAAAACGTCCTGTTTGAAAGGATTAACAGGAGCCATTAGCTCAGTTGGTAGAGCATCTGACTTTTAATCAGAGGGTCGGAGGTTCGAGTCCTCCATGGCTCACCATTTGGATGTCACATGTATTGTGGCCCGTTGGTCAAGTGGTTAAGACACCGCCCTTTCACGGCGGTAACACGGGTTCGAATCCCGTACGGGTCATCTCACATCACATATCCTTAGTGTTGCGAAGCACTAAGGCATAAGGTCCCGTGGTGTAGCGGTTAACATGCCTGCCTGTCACGCAGGAGATCGCGGGTTCGATTCCCGTCGGGACCGCCATTTTTTTATACATTTGTTTATGGCTCGGTAGCTCAGTCGGTAGAGCACGATCGAGTAAGCTTCGAAGGGATGCTTCAGCGCACCAATCGAGCAACTACTTGGTCAAGCTTTCTGAGATTGGGGCGAAGGGTTTAACAAGTGGTATTAAATGACATTTGGTAACATTAATTACGGCTCGGTAGCTCAGTCGGTAGAGCAAAGGACTGAAAATCCTTGTGTCGGCGGTTCGATTCCGTCCCGAGCCACTTTTCATACATGGTCTATTTGGCCATGTATTTTTCATTTCTTTTATTTATTCATTCTTTATTCCCTTTAAAACGATATATTTCCCCTCTTTTTTTACTCTTAAATATCAGAAAATTCAATTGAATTAACAGAACGGTCATTGAGGATACAATACATTTACAAAAATCGCCTAAAAATGACACTAATAATACAATCTTATTACAAAAATCAAAAAAATCTATGAAACTATTCTGTAAATATGATAAATTAATAGGGTGCGAATAAAGGAAATGTGTCGAAATTAGAACTTTTTTCTTAAGATATATAGGGGGAAATTGTTGTGTTATGGAGGAAGAGGAAATCTGTTCAAACGATTAAGAAGAAAAAGAACTGGAAATCATCATTATTAGGAATGACTTTTGCATCTATGATGTTAGTAGGTGCGAACAGTGCATCTGCCAACAGTGAGTTTTCTACGATTTATCATATTTATTTAGATGGGCAATACATAGGTGCAGTTGATAGTGAGGAAGTCATTCAGCAAGTTTCGGAAGAAAAGATTGCTGAAGAGCAAGAAAACCATGAAAATATGCCATTAGCAGTTGAAGATCTTGTTATTGTTCCTGAGCAAACGTTCCGCCCAGCTGCGAACAATGAATCAACAGCAAGCAAATTAAAGCAAGAGCTTCAAGTGGTAGTGACGTCTACTTCCATTGTCATTGATGGACAATCAATTGCCCACTTTGCAAGTAAAGAGGATGCAGAAAAGGCTCTTACACTGTATAAACAAAAATATGTTTCGGAGGAAGCATTGACTCAACTAGAGAGCCAAAAAGAAAGTGAAGAACCTTTACCTGACATCCAAAAAGGTGAGTCCCGTATAATAGACGTATCACTCTCAAAAGAAGTTTCATATTCTGAGGAAAAAATTTCTCCAGAGGATGTTTTATCGATTGAAGAGGGTGTAAAGCTTTTACAAAATGGGACATTAGTTGAGAAAACTTATACAGTAAAAGAAAAAGATGTTTTAGTTGATATTGCCAAAAATCATAATATGAAATTAGATGAATTATTGGCGCTGAATCCTGAAATGGATGAAGAAACGATTATTCGTCCAGGAGATGAGCTAAAGGTACAAGGACCTGAACCATTCTTCACCGTAAAGGTTCAAGAAGAAGTATTAAAAGAAGAAAAGATTGCGTATGAAACCGAAGTGGTCGAAGATAGTTCGTTACCAAAAGGTGAAACACGCGTTAAACAAGAAGGAAAAGAAGGGACAAAACTCCTTCATACGGTTGTGTATAAAGAAAATGGTCAACAAGTAAAGGTAGAAACAAAAAGTGAAGAAGTTATAACAGAACCGACTCCGAAGATTGTTGTAAAAGGAACAAAAGTGATTCCATCTCGTGGGACAGGTAGCTTAGCATGGCCAGCGGTAGGTGGTTATGTATCAAGTAAAATGGGGACACGTTGGGGCCGAATGCATAAAGGAATCGATATTGCTCGCCCGTCCAATTACACAATTAAAGCCGCAGACAACGGAACGGTTGTATCGGCTGGCTATGACGGTGGATACGGGAATAAAGTGGTCATTAACCATAACAACGGAATGAAGACTGTATACGCTCACTTAGACTCCATTTCTGTAAAAGTGGGACAGACGGTGTCTCGTGGACAAAAAATAGGTGTGATGGGATCTACAGGAAACTCTACTGGTGTCCATTTACATTTTGAAGTTTACGTAAATGGAAGCTTACGTAATCCACTTGATTATTTCTAATTAGAACGCTTTGGACGACCAACACAGCAAACCCCTAAACGGTAGAAGTCCAAAAGCAGATAAAGTTAAGTCAATAAAGTAAAACCTCTAGCAGATGCTGGAGGTTTTTGTGTATGAAGTGGTCCTTTTCTTTTGGTTTTTTACAAATATGTTGAAATGATGAATAAATGTTATCAAATAAGAGGAAATGATGATGAAATGATGACAAACGTGGTAAAGTAAACGTAATAGACACTAAAAAAGGAGAGACATGTCTATGGATAATAGGAAAATTTTAGTTGTTGATGATGAAAAACCAATTGCTGATATATTAGAATTTAATTTAAGAAAAGAAGGATATGAGGTTGTTTGTGTATACGATGGAAATGCAGCTATCGAAATGGTAGAAGAATTTCAACCTGATTTAATTCTTCTTGATATTATGCTGCCTGGAAAAGATGGGATGGAAGTGTGCCGAGAAGTGCGTAAAAAATACGAAATGCCCATCATTATGTTAACGGCAAAGGATTCAGAAATTGATAAAGTATTAGGTTTAGAGCTTGGCGCGGATGATTATGTCACGAAGCCATTCAGTACCCGAGAATTACTCGCGCGAGTAAAAGCGAACTTGCGCAGACAGCAAGCGATTGCCTCGCAAGAAGCAGAGAACGAACAAACGGAAATTCACATAGGCTCACTCATTATTCATCCCGATGCGTATGTTGTGTCTAAACGAGGTGAAACGATTGAGCTCACACATCGTGAATTTGAGCTTCTACACTATTTGGCGAAACATATCGGACAAGTGATGACGCGCGAGCATTTGCTTCAAACAGTGTGGGGGTATGATTATTTTGGTGATGTTCGAACAGTTGATGTAACTGTTCGTAGGTTACGTGAAAAAATTGAGGATAATCCAAGTCATCCTACTTGGATTGTGACACGTAGAGGAGTCGGCTATTATTTGCGCAACCCTGAACAGGAGTAGGCTGCTATGAATAACGAAAAGGTACCTTTTTTTCGCTCGATCCATTTTAAGCTTGTGTTAATTTATGTCTTACTGATTATTTTAGGGATGCAGATTATCGGTGTTTACTTTGGACGAGCGTTAGAGACGAGATTAATCGAGAATTTTACTTCTTCTCTTTCACAACGAATTGACTTAATGGCTTATAACATTGAACAAGCGATGATAAAGGCAGAAGAAGACGCCTCCGTCAATGTAAGTGATGAAATATCTTCAGTCTTGAAGGATTACAAAGGAGATGAAATTCAAGAGATTCTCGTTGTCGATAAAGATGCACGTATTATTGGCACTTCTGAGTTTAATGAAGATATTATTGGAAAACGAGCGACAGAGAATATGATTACGCGTGCGCTCGTTGTCAATTCAACAAATGAAAACATTATGATCGATTCGAATACGAAGCATCGGATGTATGTCATTGCTACCCCAATTGTGACGGACTTTAAAGGGGAAACGATTGGGGCTGTTTATGTCATTGCTTCGATGGAAGATGTCTTTTCTTTAATGCGAACGATTAATAATATTTTAGCGACAGGAACGGGAATATCCCTTTTGATAACAGCATTTCTTGGGATTTTTCTTGCGCGAACGATAACGCGTCCATTGTCGGACATGCGTAAACAAGCGCAAGAATTAGCGAAAGGGAACTTCTCCAGGAAAGTTAATATTTATGGCGAAGATGAAATTGGTCAATTAGGAAACGCATTTAACAATTTAACGAAAGAAATTAAAGAAGCACAAGAAACGACAGAAGGGGAAAGGCGGAAACTGGCATCAGTCATCGCTCACATGACTGATGGTGTCATGGCAACTGATGCGAAAGGCAACGTTATTTTAGTGAATCAACCAGCTGTTAAAATGTTAAACGTTTCACGTGAAACAGCGCTTCAAACAAGTCTTGTACAGTTGTTACAGCTTGAAGAAGAGTATACGTTCGAGGATTTAGTAGAGCTTGAAGAACCGCTAATTTTAGACGTGAGCACGAAACAGCGTCCGTATATTTTACGCGTAAATTTTTCCCCAATTCAAAAAGAAGAAGGCATTGTCAATGGGTTGATTGCCGTAGTGTACGATATTACGGAACAGGAGCGAATCGAGCAAGAAAGACGTGAATTCGTGGCAAATGTGTCACATGAATTACGTACGCCGTTAACGACGATGAGAAGCTATTTAGAGGCGTTAGCGGATGGGGCTTGGCAGGAAAAAGAGCTCGCGCCTAAGTTTTTACATGTAACACAAACAGAGACAGAGCGAATGATCCGTTTAGTCAATGACTTACTTCAATTATCAAAGCTCGACAAAAAAGATTACCAATTAAATAAGGAATATATTCATTTCGTAGACTTTTTCCATAACATTATAGATCGATTTGAAATGTCAAAAGCTCAGCACGTCACGTTTGTCCGTAACTTACCGGTTCAAGACATTTATGTGGAATTTGATTCTGATAAATTGACACAAGTGCTGGATAACATCATTTCAAACGCATTGAAATATTCTCCAGAAGGTGGACGTGTAACATTTACCGTCACCGAACAGGAATCACATATTCAAGTGAGTGTAAAAGATGAGGGAATGGGTGTGCCGGAAAAGAGTCTACCAAAAATCTTTGAACGTTTTTATCGAGTCGATAAAGCGCGGTCTCGAAAAATGGGTGGTACAGGATTAGGTTTGGCCATTGCCAAGGAAGTCATTGAAGCACACCAAGGAGAAATATGGGCCGAAAGTAAAGAAGGAGAAGGGACAACAATCTTCTTCACGTTACCGTATGACCCCTACCAAGAGGATGATTGGGAATGAAGCTAGAAAGCATCAAATCAATAATCTTAACCATATTAGTTGCCATTAGTATCTTTTTCACGTGGAATATTTGGACGTATCAGCCCCCCTTTAGTGAAATTCAAAACTCTACTTATGTCGAAAGCAATCCGTTAAGTAATACAACGAAGAAAATCTATGATGTTATCTTTCCGCAACAACTTCTCGTCTATGAAGATGACAACATATATGGCACATATGACGAGGAGATTTTGTCGAATCTTTGGAAAGAAATGCGGAAGTGGGAGCTTACGGATTTCCGGAATGTCACGAATCGAATCGAAGAGGATTACGGCTTTTACCATTGGGTATTTAACAGCCATGATAGTGAATCTATGACCTTAACATTTAATGACACGATTCCTATTACGGCTTTAGAAACGGTAACCGATTGGACGGAAAAAGAGTCGATGACGATGAAATTTGATCGCATTATGGTTCCTCTCTCCACTCGTTCCAATCAACAGCTTGTCTACTTTATTGACTTTGACTCGCAGTATGTCATACAGGCAGATGTGGAAACCGTTTTAAGTGAAACGTGGAGTCTTGTCTTGGAATCTGCTCCTAGCAAGTTTGACTCCTATATGGTGTGGGAGGATCGTTTTCTTCTTCCGAAACAGTCATTGGAAATGGTGAGAGAACACTATTTAACGAAAACGTTAAGTGGAGAGCAATTTAAAAACGCGCTGTTCAGCAATCCATCTTTCGTAAAAAAGGATGTCAATGGTTCGGAATATGTTTATACCGATAGCTTCCGTCAGTTGGTGATTGATCAAGAGAAATCAAAAGTCGTATATGTAAACCCTGCAATTGATCAGTCCATCACGACGGAAAAAGGGAAGCTTCTGTTACAAAGCATAGATTTTATTAACGGTCATGGCGGATGGATTTCGGGGTATAACGATTATAAATTTTTTACAACGGACTCTGAGCAAAAAGTGTATTTTCGCCTAATGGTTAACAACATCCCGTTGTTTTCCTTTACCGATAGTTATTATACGATTACGTCGATTATTCAAAGCTGGGGAAGCTCGGATATTTCCCTATACCAACGACCGCTTTTTTACTTAGATGAATTTATTCGTGAGGAAACGGTAAAGCTTCCATCAGCTAACGAAGTGATCTCCATTATAGAAAGCGATCCGAACTTAGATATTGAACAAATTACAAAGATTTTCCCTGCTTATGATATTCAAGTTACTTCCAAGCAAGGGATTGTGTACTTACAGCCGGTGTGGGCATTATCTTTAACAAATGGAAAATATCAAATGCTTGAGCCAAATCAATCAAAGGTGAGGGGGGAAGTGAATGGATTGGAGTAAAACAAAAACCATTTTCATTCTTGCTTTCCTCGTTTTAGATATTTTTTTAGCGTTTCAATATCAGGAAAAAATGAAAAGCAATAAGTACGACATGATTACTCAAACAACGATTGAAGAACAATTTAAAGCTGAGGATATTAAGTATGAGGATTTGCCGAATGAGGTGATTGAAGGCTCTTACATTACGGCAAAAAGCAAGCAATTTACGGAAGAAGAGATTCAAAACTTGCATAATCAAGAACCAATGTTTCCAAATGACGAGCAGTTAACGCCGGTCACGAAGTTACGCATGAGCTTTTCAGAGCCGATCCCGCTTCCTGCTGAAACGGATAAGATGACGAATAAACTTAATCAAGTGTTAACGTCACAAATTGTAGCGGGCGATCAATACCGCTTTTGGCGCTATGATGAAAAAACGAAGCAAGTGATTTATTTGCAGGAATATGATGGGCATGTTATCTTTCAAGATGAGACTGACGGCATTGGGATGATTGTGTTTTACTTAGATGAAAATCGAGAAGTTGTATCTTATCGACAAACGCTTCTAGAAGACATTAAAGAGCTTGAGAATAAGGAAGAATTGTATACGGCCATCCAAGCGTTAAAAGTGTTGTATGATAAAAATGATTTAAAATCGAAAAGTACCGTAACAGCTGTTGATTACGGTTACTATACACAAATCCCATTAAGTGAACAGCAAATTTTAGCACCAACTTGGCATATTGTCGTCAATGAACAAGAGCACTATTACGTAAATGCTCTTGAAGGACAAGTCATTAAACCAGAAAAAACAAACGTGGAGTGAAGGAAAAATGAGCTTGCAGTTTAGCGTGCTAGCAAGCGGCAGTACAGGGAATGCGATTTATGTTGAAAGCGAAAGTCATTCCTTCTTAGTAGATGCCGGTTTAAGCGGAAAGCAGATGGAAAAGTTATTCTCGGAAATTGATCGAGACATTCGCTCATTAGATGGGATTTTTGTGACGCATGAACATAGTGACCATATCAAAGGGTTAGGTGTTCTCGCTCGAAAGTATGAAATTCCTGTTTATGCGAATGAGAAAACGTGGAATGCCATGGACGGACTTATTGGTGAGATTAACCTAGATCAAAAGTTTATTTTTCAAACGGGTACGGTCAAGTCTTTTGGAGCCGTCGATATCGAGTCTTTCGGTGTTTCCCATGACGCAGCTGAGCCGATGTTTTTTGTCTTTCATTGCGGAGGGAAAAAACTGACACTCATTACGGATACAGGTTATGTTAGTGACCGTATGAAAGGTGTTATTCGCGCGTCTGATGCGTTTATTTTTGAAAGTAATCACGATGTGGAAATGCTTCGCATGGGCCGATATCCGTGGAATGTAAAGCGTCGAATATTAAGCGATGTTGGGCATGTTTCAAATGAAGATGCTGCACTTGCTATGGCTGATGTCATTTCAGATAATACGAAGCGTATTTACTTAGCACACTTAAGTCAAGATAATAACATGAAAGACTTGGCGCGGATGTCTGTTGAACAAACGTTGCTTAATAAAGGTTTTGGTGTTGGCGAGCAATTTGAACTGTATGATACGGATCCAAAAACCCCTACGCCACTAGTTGCAGTCTAATACGGTTGGATTCATGACATTTGGGGAAAATAACGATTGTCACATATTTTTCCCACAATTGTTCCTTATACTATGTGATAGAAAATGTTTCGAAACCTTCTTCATTCATTAGGTCTTATTTTCATTTATACAAATCGTTTCGAACGAAATACAGTTAGCATATGAAAGGAATGGTAAAGTCATGGGGTATTATGATCAAGATTATGAGAACCAATCAAGAAGTCAAAAAGGAAATCGTGGGGGCTCTTTGCTGGCGGGGTTACTTGGAGCTGTTCTAGGAGGTCTGTTGATCGTTTTCTCCCTCCCGGCTTTAGCAAACTTCAACATTCTCCCGTACGACATGAATATTTCGCCAAAAAGTAGCACAACGGATGAAGCAGTCAGTGAAGACACATCCTCATCGGCTTCATTAACGACGGTTAACGTTGATGTAAATACAGCGGTGACAGAAGCAGTGGAACAAGTATCCGATGCAGTCGTCGGGATTACGAATATCCAAACCGCAAGCTTTTGGAATCAAACTCAAACGAGTGAAGCAGGCACAGGGTCTGGAGTGATTTATAAAAAAGAGGGTGACCTTGCATACATTGTTACAAACCACCATGTTGTCGAAGGGGCAAGTGAGTTAGAAGTTGTGTTAAGCGATGGAACTAGAATTCCTGCGGAACTTGTAGGGTCGGATATGTTAACGGACTTAGCTGTCTTAACGGTAAGTGCAGATGAAATTAAAAAAATAGCGGAGTTTGGGAACTCCAGTCAAGTAAAAGCAGGTGAGCCTGTTTTAGCCATTGGGAATCCGTTAGGGCTTCAATTTGCTGGTTCTGTTACGCAAGGAATTATTTCTGGTACAGAACGTGCCATCCCAGTTGATGTGAACCAAGATGGAACAGTTGATTGGCAAGCAGAAGTATTACAAACGGATGCGGCGATTAACCCTGGAAATAGCGGTGGTGCTTTAGTCAATTTAGATGGTAAAGTGATAGGGATTAACTCGATGAAGATCGCTCAAAGTGCTGTAGAAGGCATTGGTCTTGCAATTCCGATTAATGATGCGATTCCAGTTATTGAAAGCTTAGAGCAATATGGCGAAGTGAAGCGACCATTTATGGGAACGAGCCTTCAATCGTTAGGCGATATTCCAAGCTACTACTGGACAGAAGCGTTAAACTTACCAAGTGAAGTAGAAGAAGGGGTCGTCGTGATGGGGGTTGAACCTGGTTCTCCAGCTAGCGTTGCTGGTCTACGTGAAAAAGATGTTATCGTCGAGATGGCTGGTGAACAAGTGACCAACATATTAGAACTTCGAAAAGTGCTGTACCAGCATGAGATTGGTGACTCAATTGAAGTGAAATTTTATCGAAATGGGGAGCTTCAATCCGTAACCTTAAAGCTGTCTGAACAAAACTCATTATAATAAACTTTGTAAAGTCAGAGTGGCTTCTTTGCTACTCTGACTTATTTGTGTTAGGAGAAGGGGACTTGGCTTCGTTTATAGTAGAAACGCATTTGACAAAGATTGTTTAGTCCTTTTAGCATAAAGAAGCGAATAATATTAAAAACTAACGTAAGGGTGAAACTTATGAAAGCATGTATCGAACACATTGAAGTAGTCATTGATATGTTTGTGGATGAAAATGAAATCGCACCAAACATTCAAAAAATTGAAGATAATCACAGTTTATCCACAACGTGTGATTTATGTAACAATCCCGCTGTATATATCGTATCAGAGTCATAAAAAACGTATAAATATAGATATGATATCCACACCTGTGGATAACTAATGTGTATAACTTGTTCTTAAATTGGGGATGGCGTGTGAATAGCCAATTGTGGATAAATCACCTGTGATTGACAAGAAGGTGAATAAATGTCATTACAACTGATTGAAGCGTACATACCGACGAAGCACTTTGCGACGGTGGAAGAAAAACTCCATTCGTATACACCCATTTCGTACTGGCGTGGAGACGAAACATCAGATCGCTATCTCGTACGTTTGTTAGTGAAAACGGAGCAATCGGAGGAAATATTAAATTACTTAGAACATGCCGCTCATCTCGTTGATGGCTTTGAAATTATGATGTTGCCAATTTCCACTTACATTCGACGAGAAAAAGAGGAAGAAAAAGAACAAAAAACGAGAGAAAAGGGCATAGAACGTGCTTCCCGCCATGAATTATACGTTCAAATGGAAGCACAGAGTAAACCATCTTGGACGTACTTCATTTTTGTTCTCCTTTCTTCAATCGTCGTTACTATTGGCTTGATTAAAAATAGCCCAGCCGTTGTCATTGGGGGAATGGTTATCGCACCTTTGTTAGGACCTGCGATTTCTTTGGCCTTTGCATCCATCATTGGGGATTTAAAACTCGTGCGACAGGGGACGTTCACCGTATTATGCGGCATTGGGGTGGCATTGGCCATTTCCATCATCTTTGGGTTGGTCATCAACATTCCTTTTGATAGCCATGAATTTATGTCACGTACTGAAGTCGATGGGATGGACGTCATTTTAGCGCTCGCCTCTGGAGCAGCTGGGGCACTATCGGTATTAAAACGATTTCCAAGCGCACTCGTTGGGGTGATGGTCGCCGTTGCTTTATTACCGCCTACTGTCGTCTTAGGTATGTCGATTGGCTCAATGCTATGGGAAGAAGCCTTTCGCGCCTTTTTACTCCTAGCTATAAACGTACACGCCGTACTCCTTTCGGCTATTACACTTTTTTCACTTACGGGCATTCGACCTGTTAAATACAATGAAATCCAAAAAGCTAACAACTCAAAAAAGTGGGCTTTTATCATCATTACAGTCATGATCATCATTTTACTTTCCGCCATCTTATCCAGTTAATATAAAGGGGAAACGTAACTCGGAGGTAGAAACATGAACATCCAAATCATCACGATCGGAAAATTAAAAGAAAAATATTTAAAACAAGGCATCAACGAATTTCTAAAACGCTTATCACCGTATGCGAAAGTCGACATCATTGAACTACCGGATGAAAAAGCACCGGAAACATTAAGCGAACAAGAAATGGAACAAGTAAAACAAAAAGAAGGCGAGCGAATCCTTTCAAAGATCAGTCCAGACACACACGTCATTGCCCTTGCAATCGAAGGAAAAATGAAAACATCCGAAGAACTCGCCGACTCATTAGATAAACTCGCCACATACGGCAAAAGCAAAATCGCCTTCGTCATCGGCGGCTCACTCGGCCTCAGCTCTTCTGTTATGAAACGAGCAAACGAAGCACTCTCATTCAGCAAAATGACATTCCCGCACCAGTTGATGAGATTAATTCTATTGGAGCAGGTGTATCGGGCGTTTAGGATTAATCGGGGGGAACCGTATCATAAATAAATGAGGTTGTTAATCTTTATTACTAACGAAAGGTTATTTACGAAATAGCGTCCTATTTAAATTTATTAAGCCTGAAGTTTAATAAGTGGGCTGAGTTGATGTTATATTTATCAAACAGATATGTCAGATAAGTCCCTAAAATGAAACAAGTGGAGAAAAACGAGCCGTTTTTCTTCACTTGCTTTGGTATTTTTTCGATTATCAGACATTGCTGGCATCCTTTCTAAACCTCCACTATGTATTGATTCGACACCAATTACAGTAGAGGGACTTGGGGTGACTGGCAAGGCTTTTTTTATTTATTAATAAAGTGCAGTTCTCTGCATTTTTTCTTTGCAAAGCTCTGCACTTTTATTTTGCAATAAACATAAATAGCCACGTTGAATCGCACCATAAAAAGAAAATTTGGAAAAGTAAGAGACAAAATGCACTTTTATATTCATTTCCAATAAAAAAGATTAAACATGGGGAACTTATTTTTGGAACGGGCACCAACTAGACTATTATGAAGCTAATCATTCCCATGTGAGTAAACTACCTGAAACTCCTAAAAAAGTAATTGATAAGGTCATCTCATTTTATAAAGACTAATTCTAAATTTAAATTATTTAGTTAGTAGCCAGTCTTTTAATTTGAGAACACTTTTATTTTCTAAATATATTAGCAGTTGTGAAGCAATAATATAATTATAAATAGATTCCTCAATTAACAATTCAAGGTCTATACGAAAACTTAATATGGCATTTTCTAGTTCAACTTCTTTTATTTTTAAATTTTTCTCATAAGAGAGAAATGCCAAATTAGTTGTATTTTTAAATGATTCTTCAGGATTTTGATAATCTAATGATTCTTGAAAGTAAGACTGTATATAAGAATAATTTTTAATGTGATTATTGTATATCCTCTCTAAAGAGCTTTTGTTAATAAGAAATGTATCAGGGTCTTTTTTTGATTCAGGATATATGCCTAATTCAATAAGTTCAAATATGGACTTTTTATTTATCTCAAAAAAGACTTTTTGAAACTTATAGGTATTGATTTCAAGCAATGATTCCCAAATTTTATTGTACTCTTCTTTAAAACATTCAAAGTCTGAAAACAATTCTTTACAACTAAATCTAAAGTTCCTTCCTCTGTCATTTTTCTCTAACTTTTTGTTTATCCAAACATATTTATTGTCGGATATTTCTCTGCAAAATGATTGGGTTAAATAATCAATGTTTTTCTCTAATAGATTAATGTTTTTATTGTACTTATAGAGAATTTTACTTAAATTTGATGTAATAATCGATTGTTGGAAGAAAACTACTTTAAACATTTCTTCATACGCTGTTTTTTTAGCGCTTGCTTGGATATGAGGTGAGCGAAACACTATGATGATTATAAACGATATTAATATTAGGGTGGTATTTAATAAGGTATTAACATATTTATAGTCGATTTCACTTAGTGTTGATAGAATAGACTCTAGTTTAGTGTCTGAAAAAAAATCGTATTTAAAATAAGTTAATAGTGTAATCCATATTAGTATATTGGACAATGTAAATTTGAAAGGTGTTATTAAGAAATTTTTTAAAGCTCTTAGGATACTAATAGGACTTTTTAAAATATTTTTGTTAAAACAAGGAAACGCATTGTATGATATTATAGTCAAATTCCTATCTATTAAGTAATACACCTCAGATAATATCTTAACGGTTGTTATTTTTCGCCCTCTAACCAGTTTTTTATAACCTTTTTTTATGTTTTCGTTCAAATTAGATATTAACTTTCCAATGATAAATAAAGAAATTTTTAATATTGTGTAAAGAACAAAATACTGTAATAGAAGTATTATAATAAAGTTGTCAAATTGATTACTAATATATAGTAAGAGACTGTAAATTGTCTTAAAAACAGGGTTGTTGATAAAGGTATCATTAATGTAATTAGTCATCTGTTATACTCCTTTATCGCATAGAATTTCATGAACTATTAAAGAAAAAACATTCCGTTTAATATATTACCAAAAATATACACAAACAGTAAATTAACACAAAAATTATTTAGTAATCTTAATTTAGGATTCTTACCAATATATAGAACACGTATATGTCAAAAATTTCCATTAATCTATGAATTCTTAACTAATATAACATCACATATCACATGGGATATGACTTACTTTAATCAACGGTTTTTAGATGTAAGAATGCGATGTAACTAGGATAATTATTAGTTTTGAATTCTACATTTAATAAAATCACTTCCATTGTTGATTAATATGTTTATCTTATTAGGACGTGATACTTGAAAATAGCAGTTGTATGAATAAAAGGTTCATTGGTAATAAAAATAAAGATATCCCAAGCCAAAATATTATAAAATCAAAAAAAGGTAAAAAATGAAAAAATGGTGTTGTTTATGGCGATTTCAAGATTAAAATAACAAAAATATGGACAGATGTTGATTTTTTTGAGGTTAACCTAGAGCTTAAGGGCAATGATTGTACAATAAATCTTGATATATATTTAGATAACGCATGTTTAGATGAACTTCGAGAAGGTATCATTAATTTTTCAAATCAGCTAGGAAAACATGAGTTTACCTGATAACAGGACATGAAACAGAGAGCACTACACATTTTCTATCATTAAGGTTTTTTCTGCATGAAAGAAGAGGTATTGTCGGGATTGAAGTGAATGTAGACAATAAGAAGCAACCACCATATAACATATGCTCTAACTTTTACTTACTAACTGAAATAAATCAAATTGATGATTTAGCTAGACAGCTCGAACAGTTCATAAAGGAAGAGACTCTAGAAATAGAGGGTATAGCTTTTTAAAAGTTCTTGGTGTTAAAAATACCTTTTAAATTACATAAAAGATAATAATTATTATTTGAATGACAATCAAGGTGGTCAAATCAACAACTGTATTTTGCAAACCTAGAGTACAGATAATTGCAACCACCTCTTCGAAACATGATTATCTGCCAGAAGACCAGACTTTTCAAGGGGTCTAGCTCTGCCGTTAGGGGGCTATCATGTTCTCTTGTCCATATTAAATCGTGCTTCTATGATCGTGTATTTTAAATTGCAATTATCTGCATTGAAAAGTTGCATTGCTATGCATTTAATTTTTGCACTAAACAATACCGGAGGGTTCCTGTATGAAAGATAAAATATCGGCTTATTTTTTCTTGATCATTTCACCAGTATGTTTTTATGTTTTCCAAAAAGAAAGCTCACCACATAATTACTTTTTTTTACTTTTAACGATATGGTTTCTGTACATGTTTATAAATCAAAAGGTAAAGATGGTTAAAACTTATGTGCAAACTGAAAATATATTTTTGGTTTTATTAGATATAGCAGTAGGATTTGCACCTTTAATGGGGAGTGCAATCGTTTATCTATTTCAAGAAAGAAGCATTTTCTTTTTATATCTGTTGATGATTATGACTTGTTTCAATCTTTTTATCAAACTATCAATACTTAGAAAAACACAATCTACTTAGAAGTAAAGAAAATGAGCAACCTAAAAGAAAACTTCTAATGCTTTAGAGAGGGTATAGCTAAAGTTCCTTTTAAAGCCCAATTCTAGCCACGATGTCTAGGATTGGGTTTTCGTGTGTGTCGGTATATAAGTAAGTGACATTCAACGCTCATTTATTGGAGTGAAATCTGAAGAGAGAATCATGTGTCCAAATCTTTATATAAACAATGGGAAACGGTATCATAAATACAAATAATATGGTTAAAGGGGATTGGTGGATTATGAATAAACAAACAGGAAAAGTAGGAGATGAAATAAGTTTAATAAAACAAATTGAAGAGTTAGATTTTGCACTTTTACAGTCCTTTTCCAATAAAAAGGATCAACCGTGGGGTGTTTTATTTTGGAACGAGGACCAACCAGACTATTACGATGCCAACCACGCCCATATAAGTAAACAGCCTGAAAATCCTGAGAAAGTAATCGATGAGGTCATCTCATTTTATGAAGGTTTGAATGTGATTCCAAGGTTTTATTTATATAATCTTGAGTCTTTAACGAGTTTTGTTGCGAAACTAAAAGAGAAGGGATTTCAGTTTGAAGATTTTGCGCAGCCAATTCAGCTTTGGTCAAATGAAATCATATCGTTACCAACGAATAATGATGTCACGATAGAGAAAGTAACCAGTAAGAATTATCATGAAGCTTTATCGGTTGAGTGTCAGATTAATGAGTTTGGTGGAAAAGCGGTTCGCGAAAAGGCGTTTGAAACCGAATTTAATGATGAACGTTATACCCATTATCTTCTAAAATATAACGGAAAACCTTGTTCCACTGCGTGTTTATTCGTTCACGGGAATCAAGGGAGAATAGAAAGTGTCGCCACAGTCGAAGAGTATAGAGGAAAAGGATTAATTGGCTTATTGTTACAGCATATACAGAGAGAAGCTAAAAGACTACAACTAGAAAAACTATGGGTTCACCCAATCAATGAAAAAGTGGAAAAGGTTTATAGTCGTTACGGATTTACTACAATACGAACTTTACAGACCGGTCATGCCTTTCTAGGTGGGAGAAGTATTAAGGAAATACAAGGGCGGTGAAAATATAAACAGGTGATGTTTTTCATTTTAACTGGAAGACGATAGAATACGTTAGAATTCAATCTTTTATAATATCTATACTTGGAAGTTTTAGTCTCTCATGCCCTTGCCTTCCCAACCTTCCAAAAGAATTTCATTTTTGTGGGAAAATGTCCACATAGCTCGTTGCTTTTGAAAGGGATTTTTTTCTTTCCCTTTTACCGTGGATGAAAATTACACTTTTTTACTACTTTTAAATAGTTTATAATTTTTAGATAATAGTATAAAAAAATATCTGGTGAAATAGTAAAATAGAATAGAGTAGTGTTGTGTTCATAAGTTGCACTTTGTTTTTGTGATATATAAAGTAGGAATACCTACATTTTTGACAACAATAGGGGATAAGGGGAAGGTCAAAATGAACAAAATGCTTCATAAAACAGATGTAATATTAATTGGTGCTGGTGTTATGAGCGCGACTTTGGGGACTTTACTAAAAGAATTGGCACCAGAGTGGGAGATTAAGGTGTTTGAGAAGCTCCCGAAAGCAGGGGAGGAGAGCTCAAACGAATGGAATAATGCTGGGACAGGCCATGCTGCTTTGTGTGAATTGAATTACACACCAGAGAAGTCCGATGGCTCAATTGATGTGACTAAAGCGATTAAAATCAATGAGCAGTTCCACGTTTCGCGGCAATTTTGGTCGTATCTTGTGAATGCTGGATTAATTCCACGAGCAGAGGATTTTATTCGTCCGATTCCGCATATGAGCATTGTTCAAGGGGAAGAAAATGTTCAATTCTTAAAGAAGCGTTTCGATGCGCTTGTGAATCATCCATTGTTTCAAGGAATGGAATTTACAGAAGACCGTGAAAGGCTAAAAGAGTGGATTCCGCTAATGATGGAAGGGCGTGAATCGGCAGAACCGATCGCAGCGACCAAAATCGACTCAGGAACGGATGTCAATTTTGGTGCTTTAACACGTCTTTTGTTTGAACATTTACAGAAACAAAATGTAGAGGTTCACTATAAGCATTCCGTTGAAAACATGAAGCGAAATGCAGATGGTTCGTGGGAGCTTAAGGTGAAAAATCTTGAAAGTGGCGAAGTAGAGTATCATATGGCGAAGTTCGTGTTTATTGGTGCTGGAGGGGGAAGCTTGCCATTACTTCAAAAGACGGGCATTCCGGAGTCTAAAAACATCGGTGGCTTCCCAGTAAGCGGGCTATTTATGGTTTGTAATAATCCAGAGGTAGTCGAAAAACATCACGCCAAAGTATATGGGAAAGCGAAGGTGGGAGCTCCACCGATGTCAGTCCCGCATCTTGATACGCGTTATATCGACAACAAAAAGTCGTTACTGTTCGGACCGTTTGCAGGGTTCTCACCTAAGTTTTTAAAGAACGGATCGAATTTAGATTTAATTCGCTCTGTTAACGTCAATAATGTCCTGACGATGCTTGCGGCCGGTGTCAAAGAAATGGCACTGACAAAGTATCTCATTCAGCAAGTTCTATTATCAAACGAAAAGCGTTTAGAAGAATTACGCGAGTTCATCCCCACGGCAAAATTAGAGGATTGGGATATTGTCGTTGCAGGACAACGTGTACAGGTGATTAAAGATACGGAAACAGGCGGAAAAGGTACCCTTCAATTCGGTACAGAAGTGATCTGTTCTGCCGATGGATCGATTGCTGCGTTACTCGGCGCATCACCAGGTGCTTCGACGGCTGTTCATGTCATGCTTGAAGTAATTGAACGCTGCTTTGGAGATAAAATGCATGATTGGGTGCCGAAAATTAGAGAAATGATTCCATCTTACGGAGAATCGCTAGTAGACAATCCAAACTTATTAAAAGAAATTGAACGAACAACAGCGCAAACGCTTGGGCTTCATAGTCGCGAGCTTGCATATAGTTGAAAAATTCGGTTTCGACCAAGAGACTTTTGAACGTCTTAAAGCATTTGACTTACACGAGAAGTCAGATGCTTTTTTTCGTTGGCTTTCAACACCTACTCGACAGAAAGTCATTGGGTAAAATAGAAGGTAAGATCGAAACAATAGGAGAAATAACGATGAAATTAGAACGATTACTTGCGATTGTCATGAAGTTGTTAAATAAAGACCAAGTAACAGCAAGAGAACTTGCTGAAGAGTTTGAAGTGTCGGTGCGAACCATTCAGCGAGATATGGACTCGATCAATATGGCAGGGATTCCAATCGTATCGACGAAAGGAGTAAATGGCGGGTACAGCATCGTTAAAGAGTTTAAAATCCGAAATGGTTTTTTAAAAGAAGATGAACATGAGCTTCTCATGACAGCATTAAACGGAGTATTAAAGGCGTATGGCGATCAACAGCTTCAGCACATTATCGATAAACTGAACGTGCTAAAAGCTACGAGCCGACAAAACAAACGCTCAACTATTCAACTAGACTTTAGTGGATGGGGAAAAGCCGAAAAACGATCGGAAAAAGTTCAGATATTGAAAGAAGCCATTGAATCCCAACGTGTTGTGTCGTTTACCTATATTGATATGAATGGAAATCACTCTGTTCGAAAGGTAGAGCCTCTTACCTTGCTTTTGAAGTTAAATAAGTGGTATGTCTATGCGTACTGCCTTTTACGAAACGATTTTCGCCTGTTTAAGCTAGGAAGAATGAGGGAGGTCAACGTCCTTCAAGAAAAGGCCGCAACGCATGTAGATATTCCATCCATACCGTCGTATCACCAAGGTGGGAAAGAAGTGACGTTAACACTTAAATTTTCAAAGCACGCGTTAAACCAGTTAGAGGATTTTTTCGAGTTTGAAGATTTACAGTTTGGTGAAGACGGCTTATTTTATTTAACCGAGACATTTCCGGAAGATGAGTGGATTTATCGTATGCTTTTAAGCTTAGGTGACGAAGTAGAAGTATTAAAGCCGGACCATGTTCGACATATGCTCAAAGAACGTGCGAAAAAAATTTATGATCTCTATTAAAAATACGACAGACAGTTGTCCGATTTCATCCTGTACGATAAGAGCAATGAAGCAGAAAAGAGGGGTTCCATTGACGAGATTGAATCAGTTATCTTCACAGTTAGGGCGAAAGGACGAAGCGCCTAATATTGAACTAGCAGAACAACTAGTGAAATACGAAGATTTAGAAGGGATTAACGAGGTTATTCAAAACTTGCACAATCCAGATAAAAAAATACAACAGGACTGTATGAAAGTAGTTTACGAGATTGGGAAACGAAACCCTCATCTGATTCAACATGAAACTGAAACGTTTCTTTCATTTCTTAAAAGTCGAAATAACCGAATGGTATGGGGAGCGATGACTGCTTTATCAACGGTGGCCCATTTATCTTCTTCATTGATGATGAACCATTTACGTACAATTTTCACAGCTATTCAGACAGGTTCTGTTATAACCGTCGATAAAGGAATATTTACGCTTGCTACCTTAGCATCAGTGAATGAATCGAATAATAGAAAGATTTTTCCCTTTCTCTTAAACCATTTGGAAACGTGTCGACCGAAAGAAGTTCCTCAACACGCCGAAAGTACAATGAGGGCGGTAACGGAGGAGAATGTAACAGCTTTTTTAACGGTTTTGAAAAAAAGAGAACCGTATTTGACTCCACCTCAATTAAAACGGATTAAGCGAATTTACAAGACCTTTGAAACAAAGGATGGAAAGGAAGAGGGATGATATGTCAAAGCATTGTCAAAGTTGTGCGATGCCATTAAAAAAAGTGGAAGATCGGGGAACGGAAAAAAACCGACAACGAAGTACAAAGTACTGTAAATATTGCTATCAGGATGGGGAGTTCGTACAAAAGGACTTTACCGTTGAGGATATGAAAGAATTAGTAAAAGAAAAAATGATGGAAATGGGGTTTCCTAAGTTTCTTGCTAGCCTATACGTTCGAAAGATTCATCGATTAGAGCGGTGGAAGTAATGTTCCACATGAAACAAATACAAAATATTTAAGCCATGCTACGAAAGCACGGCTTTTTTTTGTCTTAAGAAAATCTTAAGATTTTTAACGAGAAATTGTTAAGATTTTCTTTTTATGATTAAGATAGTACGAGATATATAGAAAGCTGGGGGTAGAAATGAACGAGTATTTTGTACTGGTCGTTGATGATGAGAAAGAAATAAGAGATGCAATCGAGATTTATTTGAAAAATGAAGGGATTACGGTATTAAAAGCAAAGGATGGCTTGGAAGCATTACAGCTACTAGAAGAGTATGAGATTCATCTAATGATTGTCGATGTGATGATGCCAAAACTTGATGGAATTGCAGCAACCTATAAAATTCGGGAAACGAGGAATATCCCGATTATTATGTTGAGCGCCAAAAGTGAAGATACCGATAAGATTTTAGGTCTTCAAGTCGGAGCGGACGATTATGTCACGAAGCCATTTAATCCAATGGAGCTTGTAGCGCGTGTGAAATCTCAATTGCGACGATATGTAACGCTAGGAACGTATGAAGGGGTCCAAAAAGTTATTGATTTGAATGGATTAACGCTCGATATAGCGGCTAAAGAAGTAAAAGTTCATGGAGAACCGGTTAAGTTGACGCCGATTGAGTACAAGATTGTGGAATTGTTAATGAAGCATGCTGGGCGGGTGTTTTCCATTGATGAAATCTATGAGTCTGTATGGAAGGAGCCCGGATATAATGCCGAAAATACAGTAGCGGTTCACATTCGAAAAATTCGCGAGAAAATTGAAATTGATCCAAAAAATCCAAGGTATTTAAAGGTGGTGTGGGGAATTGGCTACAAAATGGAGAGGTAAACGAATCATTTTGTTATTTTGCATGGTCATGACAATTGGGTTTAGCAGCTTGCTTTCGTTTTATAGTTACAGTCAATTACTTCTAACGAAAAATTACTTTGAATCACAATCTTTTCAGTCGTATGTTGGGGAATGGTCTCAGTATATTGCATTTACTGAACTGAGTGGAATCACTGAAGAAGAAGTGAAAGAGAAAATTGTTGTAACGGAAGAAGAGATTTTAGAGCATCGCTATCGATACGGTTCACTCTCTGAGCAGTTAATCAATATTAGAGGTCAATATGAGGGCCGCATTGAAGAAGCAGCTGCAATGGGGGATGAAGCCTTAGTAAAGGTGTTAACAGAAGAACGTGATACTAAACTAGAAGATATTCAACTAAATTTTGAAAGTGACGAACATGTCGAAGCGAAAATTCGAAAAGAAAAAGAGCAAGCAATTGAGTCTTATTTCGAAGAGAAAGAATACGATTATGAAAACTCTTTGCCATACAAAGATAGTTTTGTCTATTACTTTGAAAGCAATAAAGCTGGGAAAGTGTATACAAACTTACCAAACAATGAAGAGATAAAAGCTGAAACCATGCACTACATAAAAGAAATGAAGATGACGAGCGATGAATTTCATTTTTACGATGATCTTGGCATTGAGAGTCCTTCACCTACGGAAGTGTTTGTAGGGAAAATAGGTGTACCAAAGTCCCTTTCCTCATCAAATGAGTTAATGGAACAGTATGAACAAGAACAAATGTTGAGAACGGGGTTGTTCGCTTACACAATCTTTAGTTTTTGTTGGTTATTTATTGGATTTTTCATGTTATGGAAGTCGAAAACGGTACGGGGTGCGATAAACTCATGGAGTGCTGGATACGAGAAGCTTCCAATCGATGTAAGAATTGTAGCATTTATCGGTATGAGTATAGTCGCGTTCGTGTTAAGTTTGCTTGTGAAACCTTATATGATTCCGCTTCGTATGGAAGGGATTGTGGCATTTGTTGGAGCTTCCGTTTTATGGGCAATTACGTTTGTTCAATTCATCTTGCTATTAAAGAGTACATCTATAAATAACTTAAGTAAACAATGGCAGAACGCCATTATGTATAAAATAGCGAAATGGGGCGTCAGAGTCCTTCTTCAACTGAAGGATGCGTTTCGAAACGCCTTTTTAAACTGGAAAACGGGTACGCAAATGCTTTTACTGTTAGGTGCAATTTATGCTTTAGGAGTTCTGTTAGGAATGGCTTTCATTTCACCTTTTCACTTGCTTTTTTACCTTATTTTAATTGGAGTTGTAGGAATTCCAGTTGTGAAGGTGCTCATGACACAAGTTGGCTATTTAAACAAAATTGCAGAGAAAACAGAGGCACTGGCAAACGGACAAAAAGGAAAAGAGCTGTCAATAGAGGGACAGTCAATTTTTGCGTCGATAGCACGACATATTGCGGCAATGGAAGAAGCGGTGAAAAAATCCCAAAAGGTACAAGCGAAAAGTGAGCGATTAAAGACGGAGCTGATTACGAATGTAAGTCACGATTTACGTACACCGTTGACGTCTGTCATTACGTATACCGAGCTGCTTAAGAAAGAGGGATTATCAGAAGAAGAACGAGCCGCCTACGTAGAAATTATCGATCGGAAGTCGAAAAGATTGAAAGTATTAATCGACGACTTGTTTGAAGTGTCGAAAATGACGAGTGGTAACATTGAACTGACGAAAGAAAGAGTGGACTTGAATCAACTACTGCATCAATCACTAGCTGAATACGATGAATGGATCAATGAATCCAACCTTCAATTCCGTATTAAGACGGCAGAGAAGCCAGTATATGCTTACGTGGACGGGCAGAAGCTGTGGCGCGTATTCGATAACTTAATTGGGAACATCCTGAAATACTCATTGGAACATTCACGTGTCTATATCCAACTTCAACAGGTAGAAAATCAAGCGATGATGACATTTAAAAATGTCTCAAAATATGAACTAAGCGAGAACCTTGATGAGTTACTTGAAAGGTTCAAACGTGGAGATGAATCTCGGCACACCGAAGGATCTGGTTTAGGACTTGCAATTGCCAAATCCATTATCGACCTCCACGAAGGTCAACTAGACATTGAAATGGACGGAGATTTGTTTAAAGTAGTGGTTGTGTTAAATAGTGTGGAATGAACATATAACAAACTTCTCTCGAAATAGATAGGACTAAAAGAATCAATGGGGATGTCTTATAAGTCCCTTAAATCGAATGAGGGGAGAAAAGTAGCTAGTATTTCTCCAATTGGTTTTGAATGAAAGAAAGGTGGCGGCGACTGCCCAGCGTTGTACTGACGGGAGACTCTTCCGTACTGAGATAAAGGAGATACTACGAGTAAAACGAGCAGATATCGACTTATCGCAGGGGAGGGAGAGAGTCGTTCGGTAGACGCTAGGAGCCGTAACTAGACAGGCCGTGCCCGCGGAAAGCGTCCGCCACCGAATGAGTTTAACCGATTTAAATTAGGATAAAAAAGTGCTGTACTTTTTGGACAGCATTACTGATTTTTGATTACAAGATGTGCTGAGCAATAAGGCGATCTAACTTACGAATATCAACATTCTTATTTAGATTTAATTTGAATTGTCCTGCTTTAGTCCAAAGTTCAATCTCTGCATTCATATCAAGCATACCGCCATTTTCACTCGAATACATGACAATCGAATTAAAAGGAATTGTATATATTTCTACTTTCTTCCCAGTGATCCCCTGTCGATCAGCGATAATAAAACGTTTGTTAGTTACAACTGCAACGTCACGGACAGTTTTATAAGCGACCTCCGCTTTTTCTCCTTCAATTAGCAATTGTTCAATGTCATTTGGGACAGAAACTTCTTCGTAAAAAGTCCACGACATCAATGTTTGTACACTCGCCATTATTAACACCTCTCTTATATGTAAATTTTAGGTAATTTTATTGTATCTTACAATTGAAGTCTCGTAAATTATTATTCTATTTATAGGAGGGCAATCTTCAGAATTAATTAATTATTCCAGCGCAAAAAACACCCCTGCCAAAAATAGCTCTTTGGCAGGGGTGTTTTATAAATTGTGTGTCCCTATGATATTAATTGCGAATTAAATAGTCGAATGCACCTAGTGCTGCTGTAGCCCCTGAACCCATGGAGATGATGATTTGTTTGTAAGGGCTATTTGTGCAGTCACCTGCTGCAAAGACTCCCGGAATGCTTGTAGCGCCGTGTTGGTCTACGATGATTTCACCGAAGCGTGTACGCTCAAGAGTTCCTTCGAGCCAATCTGTATTTGGAACAAGGCCGATTTGTACAAAGACGCCTTGTAATGCAATTTGTTTTTCTTCGCCCGTTTCACGGTCGATGTATGTGATGCCTTCAACGCTATCTGTTCCTGTAATTTCTTTCGTTTGTACATTTTTTAGTACAGTTACGTTTGGTAGGCTATAGAGACGCTTTTGAAGGACTTCGTCTGCTTTTAATTCTGGCATATATTCAAATAATGTGACATGGTCGACGATACCAGCTAAGTCGATGGCAGCTTCGACACCGGAGTTTCCTCCGCCGATTACCGCTACGTGCTTACCTTCGAATAGTGGTCCGTCACAGTGTGGACAATAGGCTACCCCTTTATTCTTGAACTCTTGTTCGCCAGGAATGCCTAAGTTGCGCCAACGCGCACCTGTTGAAATAATAACAGATTTACTTTGTAGTACAGCGCCATTTTCAAGTTCGACTTCGAATAAATCTTTCTTCTCTAAGCGAACGGCACGCTGTAAATTCATCACGTCCACGTTATAATCTTTTACGTGCTCTTCAAGGCTTGCCACAAGTTTTGGTCCTTCTGTATGTTTGACACTAATAAAGTTTTCAATGCTCATTGTATCAAGCACTTGGCCACCGAAACGTTCGGCAACGATACCTGTACGAATGCCTTTACGAGCAGCATAAATGGCCGCACTCGATCCAGCAGGTCCTCCACCTACTACGAGTACATCGTACGGTTCTTTTGAGGAAAATTCCTCCGCACTTGGACCGTCTCCAAGCTTAGCAAGGATTTCGTCAATTGTCATGCGTCCACCACTGAAGAATTCCCCATTTAAGAATACTGATGGTACAGCCATGATGTTTTTACTCTCAGCTTCTTCTTTGAAAGCCGCGCCATCGATCATCGTATGGGTAATACCCGGATTTAAAACGCTCATCATGTTTAAGGCTTGAACTACCTCTGGACAGTTGTGACAACTTAAGCTAACATAAGATTCGAAGTGATATTCACCTTTTAAGTTTTTAATTTTTGTAATAACACTTTCGTCAACTTTTGGTGCTCGGCCACTTACTTGTAAGAGGGCAAGTACTAAAGAGGTGAATTCATGTCCTAATGGAACACCGGCAAATGTGACACCTGTGTCTTCGCCTACACGGTTCACGCTAAAGCTTGGTGTTCTTTTTAATTGTGCATGTTCTACCGATATTTGAGATGACATAGATGCTAGCTCATTGACAAGAGCTAGCATCTCTTTTGAAATCTCATCGGTACCTGCACTGACTTTTAAGACAATATCGCTTTCTAATAGCTGTAAGTATTGATTTAACTGTGTCTTAATATCTGCTTCAAGTACCATTTTTTATTCCGCTCCTTAAATTTTACCTACTAAATCAAGGCTTGGCTTAAGTGTTTTTCCGCCTTCTTGCCATTTTGCAGGGCAAACTTCGCCTGGGTTGTTGCGAACGTATTGAGCTGCTTTGATTTTGTTGATTAATGTGCTTGCATCACGGCCGATTCCGCCAGCGTTAATTTCTACTGCTTGGATAACACCGTCTGGATCGATGATGAATGTACCACGATCAGCAAGACCTTCTTCTTCGTTTAATACTTCGAAGTTACGAGAAATTGTTTGAGATGGGTCACCGATCATTGCGTACTCGATTTTACCGATTGTTTCAGAGCTATCGTGCCAACCTTTGTGTGTGAAGTGTGTATCAGTTGAGATAGAGTATACTTCAACGCCAAGTTCTTTTAATTCAGCGTAATGGTTTTGAAGGTCTTCAAGTTCAGTTGGGCATACGAATGTGAAATCTGCTGGATAGAAGCAGAATACACTCCATTGACCTTTTAAATCTTCGTTTGTTACGTCGATGAATTCACCGTTTTTGAATGCTTTCGCTGCAAAAGGTTTTACCTCTTTACCGATTAATGACATAGTCATTAGCCTCCTTGTACTTGATTTAGATTATAATAATTCTAATCACAAATTTATTATTATATAAAATCTTGTTTTTGTAAAGAGATTTATCTAATTTTTTTAGAGAGAGTTGAGAAATTCAAAATTAATGGTAAGTTTGACGTGGAAAGCTAGATACTACAAGTAAGATTATTTAGCTAGCCATTTGTATGAAGGGAAATAAATAAGCAAGTTTGCTAAATCATTATTTTTGCAGTTACAAAATGTAATTGAAAATGGATCAATACGTATCTATCTTTAAGCATATTGTATTTGCCCTATTTCTGCAAAAGAAATACGTATCTTTTTGGATGGTTTTAACAAAAAGATGAAAAACGAAAAAATACGTCGATGTTTTTCTAGCATCGACGCATTTAATCAGTTTACAAGTTATATAATGTTTCCCCATCGTTTGGAACAATAATTGTGGAGCTAAGTTCCTTAACTTTAAGGTCTTCTTTTAGTTCATCACGTGTAAGAAGGCAATGATTGAGTGATTCCATATGGGTGCCATTAAAAAGAAGTAGCGATAAAATTTTTTCATAAAACTGAGAAAAATAGTTCCGCAAGAGAGGCTCAATCATAGGATCTACTCACGTTTATGAAGTATCCTCTTAGAGTACAGCACGAGCCTAATACCCCGCTGACGAGCTTGCGAGATGAGGAGACTATTAGAAAAGTGGAGCCGAAAATAGACAGGCTGTGCCCACGGAAAGAGTCCGCCTTTCGCAATGAAGTGTATGACCAAAAACAATTATTTTAGAAAAGTCTTGTATTTTCAAAGAAAGAATGGGTGTCCCAGCTACATTGGGACACCTCCTTTTATATTAAATTATATAGTTGCTTGATCTTCATTAGAGAACTTATTTGATTTTGTTGAAGATTGGTAAAGGTTTTTCATATTAAAACTCCATACTTGTAAGTGGGAGCGAAACAAAAGAAGAATAAATCCACTTGTATAGAGGGTAAGGCTAAGAAAGTTCATATTTCCTGATAAAATGAAATTAATATGCATAAAAAGACAAAAGAGAATGGATGGGATGGTAAAAAGGCCTATAAGTAGAAAAATACCTAATACCATTTGCGCAATTGGAATGGTGTAATTGAAAAAAAGAACGTGTTCTAATGCAACATGCTCAATAAATAATTTATAAAAGCTTGGGACATTCTCTTTTTGTAAAGACTCGGTTAAATAGTTACTTAAAAATTGTCCTGGTTGGTGGAACCACTGTTTTTCTACTATTTTCGTCCATCCTGCCAAAAACCAGCCAATGCCAAAAAGTAGACGAATGATGACGATTAGATGAGAAATTAACTGCAAACTACTACCTCCTTTTTTGCATTAAAGACATTATTTTGGTCTAAGGAAACTTTTTAGATAAAAAAATAAAAGTTTGCCTAGTCAAATAAATTTTACTTAAAGAAACTTTTTGTGTAAATAGCTATGTTTATTTCTTGTTATCTAAATGCTTCAATGAAATAAAACCTTCCAAAATTGGGTTTTTAAGAAATAAGAGGAATGAAAGAAATCATGTTGCACCGAGAAAATAAAAGAACCGAGGTAAGCTCCTTGACGAATATAAATTAATGAATTATAGTTAACCATATGGTTAACTATCAAGAGAATCACTTAGATGATGTATTTTCTGTTCTTTCAGATCCTACCAGAAGGAAAATTATTGAAGAGCTTTCAAAAGGGGAAAAGACTGTTAAGAAGTTAGCTGAACCCTTTGATATGTCATTGCCAGCCGTTACGAAGCATTTGAAAGTGCTTGAAAAGGCACAGATCGTTTCCTTTCGGAAGGAGGGGCGGTATAAGTATTATTTTTTACAGCCTGAAAAAATGAAGGATGCTATTGAATGGCTACACTATTGGCGTAGCTTCTGGGAGGATCGTCTAACAAGATTGGAACAATTTTTAATGGAAACGAAGGAGGAAGATGAATGATTACGATGAGTCCAGATAAGTTATTTACTCTAGAATTAAAACGTGAGTATGCCGTATCGGCTAAGCGTATGTTTGAAGCATGGACAAAGCCAGAGCAGTTTAAAATGTGGATGGGACCTAAAGGGTATCAAGTAGCTATTGAGGAAATGAATGTCGAAGCAAAAGGTACCTATCGTTTAGTTATGGAAAATGCAGAGGGCCAAAAACATGTATTAGTCGGAAAGTATTTAGAAGTTATGCCAAATGAGAAGCTAGTATTTACTTGGAAATGGGAAAGTGATGAGCAAGAGTTTCCGGAAACGGTTGTCACAGTGTTATTTAAGGAAATTAGTGAGAAATCAATGGAGCTTGCCATCGTTCATGATTGCCTTCCAAGTGAGGAAGCTGCTCAAAATCATAACCAAGGCTGGTCCAGTACGCTTGATGATAAGTTAGCAACATATTTTTAATGGATTGGGGGAAATGAAAGATGGAAAATCGTTCTTTATTTAATCAATATGAGTTCGTTCGACATGTCCTTTTACACAACTTAAATGATGTTTCTGAAGAGATGGCTCAGGAAATACCTGATGGGTTCCCGCATCACCTTTTATGGCAGGCGGGACATGTATATGTTTCGTTAGAACAAATTGTATTTCATTTCTCTGGTGAACCTGTTAACATTCCAGAAGGTTATGCAGAATTATTTCAAAAAGGTACACGCCCTTCGGAGTGGACAAAAGAGCCACCTTCGTTAGAAGAAATTAAAAACATTCTTCAAGAACAAATGTATCGTGTAAAGGAGACATTTGAAAATCGCTTAGATGAGAAAATAGCTCAACCATTTGAAGCTGGTCCATTAAAGCTTGAGACGATAGGAGAGCTATTATTGTTCTCATTATTCCATGAAAGTGAACATAATGGGTGTATTAAAGGAATTAAAAATGGTCTTAAAATGAAAGAAGTTATCGGCGAATAATGTACAATTAGGCCCCTCTCAGCTAGAGCAGGGGCCTACGTGCTTTTTAACAGCAATATTGAATTCTACTTACCTTTTATCCGCTCATAGGCACAAAGAGCGCGTTCGCGAGCATAAGCATGATCAATGATAGGAAAAGGATAGGTATCTCCAAGTTTGACATGAGCTTGATTTAAAATTTCCTCCGGCGTATCCCAAGGCCTATGTATATAGTTAGATTGAAGGTTTGAAAGTTCAGGGACCCATTTTCGGATGTAATCTACGTTTGGATCAAAACCGGTTCACTTCTTCTGAAGTATAAAATTCTATAGCCATTGTCCAATCTTTGTGGTTGGACAATTTGATACCGTTCTTCCCATTTGCGAATGACTTGCTTAGAAAGTCCGGTTAAGTTTAAAACTTGCTGAATATGATATGTCCGTTCGTCTATTTTTTTACTCATAGCCATCATCCTCTTTATACGAGCAAACATGTTATCGTGTGAGCTCCATATACTAAATATCAACGAATTACTTTATACAACAATACGGATAAAGATTATACAAACATTTTACAAGGTGGAGTTTTAATGATAAAAATGAAAGTAACATATAGGAGGCGAGTCGATGAAGACGTTTGAAAAACCGATTGTTGTCATGAGTAAGTGTCTAGGATTGGAAGCTTGTCGTTATGATGGTGCGGTGATTCGTGATTCTTGGATTGAAAAACTGATGTCTTATGTTCATATCATTCCTGTTTGTCCAGAAGTAGAAATTGGTCTAGGTACGCCAAGGTCACCGATTCGACTCGTATTAACCGAAGAGAAGAAGAAACTTATGCAACCTTCTACTAATCTAGAGTTTACGGAAGAAATGAACTCGTTTGCCCTTCATTTTTTATCCTCTTTGCCACCAGTTGATGGATTTATTTTAAAAAATCGTTCCCCAAGTTGTGCTATATCTGATGCAAAACTATACCGAAATGAATTAAAATCGTCTCCGGTTGGGAAAACGGCTGGTTTATTTGGTGAACAAGTAAAAGAAAAGTTTTCACACTTAGCGATTGAAGACGAAGGTAGGTTGAAAAACTTTACGGTTCGAGATCATTTTTTAATGAAACTGTTTACCCTTGCATCATTTCGAAAGGTGAAAGCAAATGGTTCACCCGCTCATCTCATAACATTTCATTCAACGAATAAGTATTTATTTATGGCCTTCCATCCAGGAAAGCTAAAGGAACTTGGAAGGATTGTCGCAAATGTATCACACCAATCGATAAACGAAGTAATATCTGAATATGAACGGGTTCTTTGTGATTTGCTGAGCCGACCGTATTCACTCGGTGCCAACGTGAATGTTTTTTACCACATTATGGGCTATTTTAAAAAAGTCGTAAGTCGAGAAGAAAAAACGTATTTCTTAACAATGCTTGAACAATTTCAACAGGGGAAAGTGCCTAAAGTAAGCATTTTAACGATGCTATATGCTTGGGCTATACGGTTCGAACAAGATTACTTACTGAAGCAAACATTTTTTCATCCTTACCCAGATTCTTTATTAGAGCTAACGGATTCAGGAAAAGGAAGGAATTTAGCCTAAGGGGGAAAAGAATGACGAGATTGAGACGAGGAATCATGAATGGTTTAATTTCGGGGTTAGTACTGGGTCTCTTTTTTAAGTTGATTGAACAGTTTACAAAGGTGAAGGTATATACGTTGTTGTTAAATGTGGATTACATTCCGGTCCTTAAACTGTTAATCTTTCCTGAATGGGTTGAATTCTTCTTCCATCTAATTATTTCTGTCATAATTGCGGTGATATTACTTATTATTTCAGATCGTTATCGTTGGGAAGTAGAGCAGGTGATGTTTCGTTCGGTATTACTCTCGTTCATAATTGGTGTTTTGTTATATCCAACAACTGCACTATCTACTCGAACACCCGCTATTACGTCAATTGAAGCAATCATTTATTGGCTTTTGGGACATGTCATTTATGGATGTGTACTTGGCTTTTTAATGACGCGCAAACAAATGATAAAAAAGAAGCCTGTCACCATGTTTAAGTGACAGGCTTTTTCTGCTTATTTTGCGGCCAATTGTTCTTTTTTATCAGTATCTTGATTGGATGTACGTAAAGGAACTTCTCGTAAAAATAATGTGGTAATGAACGCTAAAGCGACAACCCCAGCACCGACGGCAAACACACTCGTCAAAGATGTATTGAGAGCGGTCTTTAACAGCGAAATGAACTGATCGAAAAAGACGCTCATTTCACTCGGAAGGCTTGAGCGAATCGATTCTAATTGAGTCGGACTCATTAAAATTTGGGGGTCTTGTAACTGGGATAAGGATTCAGCCAATTCAGGTGTTGGTTCTGGCATATTGTTCGGTTGAGCAGCTTTTAATTCCTCCTCCATACGGCTACCCATTACCGAGCCGAAGATGGCTACTCCGATTGTTCCACCAATTTGACGGAACGTCTGCATAGCAGATGTTGCGACGCCTAAAAATTTGTGCTCGACAGCGTTTTGAACAGTAATGTTAAACACAGGCATATTCATTCCTAAGCCGATACCGATGATTACAAGCTGTAAAAGTAATTTCGTTAATGAGGACTCCACTTCAAGTGTTGTATTTAGAAATAACCCAACAGACATAATGATAAAGCCAATTAACGCAAAACGTTTATATTTCCCCGTCTTTGTTATTAAGTTACCGACAATGATACTCGAGATAACCATTGAGATGGTCATGACCATTTCGACAAGACCAGATACGGTTGCAGACTGACCTTGAACGCCTTGCACATAAAATGGAACGTACATGATGGTTCCGAACATTCCCATTCCAAGTAGCATCCCTGCGATGTTTGAAACTGTGAACACGTCGTTTTTAAATAGGTAAAGTGGTAAAACAGGACTTTTCACTTTTAATTCCACAAAAATAAAGGTAATAAGAGATAGTACGGTTAAAGAAAATAAACCAATAATCTCAATTGATGCCCAATCATAACGTCCTCCAGCCCAAGTAAATCCTAATAGAAGGCTGATGATCATAACGGATAGTAAAGCAGAACCTAAATAATCGACAGGCTCTTTTTCTTTCACTTCTTGAGATGGGTACAGTTTTAAAATAAGAACGAAGGCGATGATACCGATTGGAAGGAATACCCAAAATACCCAATGCCAATCAAAGTTGTCGACAATATAGCCACCTAAAGTCGGACCGAATAAACTGGATAATCCAAATACGCCCCCAAGCAATCCTTGCCAACGGCCTCTTTCACGCGGTGAAAACAAATCTCCAACCGTCGTAAATGCAGCCGACATAATCATTCCTGCTCCGAATCCTTGAATTCCTCGATAAAGAATAAGGTCGATAATATCATTTGATAATCCGCTTAAAAAGGCGCCCAATGTGAAAATTCCGATTCCTATTAAAATGAAGATTTTACGCCCATAAATATCTGAAAGTTTTCCGACAAGCATCGCCGTAATTGTTGAAGTCAACATGTATATTGTAAATACCCAATCGAAATAATCCATTCCGCCAATTTCCGCGATGATTTTCGGTAAAGCAGTCCCTACGATGGTCATATTTACGGCTGCGAAAAACATTGCTGCCATGACAGCAATCATAATCATCACTTTTTGGCGCTGTTCTAAATGTTCCATTTTGTTACCTCCTGTTGTATTAGCATTCGCGCTTTTTTAATCAAAACGATTAGCTGTTCTTCTTTTTCTAAGTATGATAAAAGTGCTTCTAGTAAGTATTTTCTAGGTTTTTCATTCTCAAGTTCCTCTTTAAGGTAGGTGAGAACCGAGAGGTATTCTTCTTTCAGCGATTCATTTGAAAAAGCGTCCACTTTAAGCTGAATCTCTTCCAAAATGGAAGACACCGTATCCTCCCATTCTGTATGTTCAAATAATATTTCTTTTGAAATGATGGATTTTGTGATGACAGGTGGTTCCTTTTTTGTTTCCCTTTGATGGATAAAGTCGTCAATCCGATTCGCAATAAATCGAGATGAGTCGCGTACGAGGTCGTACTGTTTAGTATTCATAATGAGGAAGAGATACTCTTTAATCATCCCTTGCATCATCATGATTGTATCCCAAATAACGGGTTCTACGTGCGGGCCATACGCTTTTATCAACTGTTTATACTGCCACTGCATGATGCGTGATCGCATACGAACTTTCAGCTTCTTCAGTTGTTCATTTTCATGAAAAGGCATTTCTTTGAACTGCATGAGAATGAAATCTTTTTTCTGGAGAAAATCCTCCATTTGAACTTCAATATGTTTTTGCAGCCACTCTTTTGGAGTTGTAAAGCGTTGATCATCTAACGAAGCGAATTTCTCAAACAACTGATTTTGATTGTACTCGCAAATCTCGATAAACAACTCTTCCTTCGAAGAAAAATATTTGTATAAAGAGCCTTTCGATATGCCACATTGACTGGCAATCTCTTGAACAGAAGTACTATAATACCCTTTTTGTGAAAAGGAACTTAAGGCGACTTCTAAAATAAGTTGTTTCTTGGATTCCAATGAATTGACCTCCAAACTGCAGACTTGACCATTGAGTCATAAACAAAACCGAGTGGTCATTTGTATTCTAATGAAATTTATTTCGGGAGTCAAATGATTTATACCATAAAAAAAACTGGCTATTTACCAGTTATGACGTCGAGCTCTTCCAGTAAGTCCTCACCAATTTTTTCTGCGTATTGATGATAAAGAGGCTGTAATGCTTTTTTAAACAGGGCTCTTTCCTCTTTTAACAAAGTAACTACTTCGACATCTGTATTTTTCTTAATTTGTCTTAACGCTTCATCATTTATTTCGATTGAATGGAGACGAGACCAAGTGGTTGTTTGAGTCATCGACTGTTCAATGATTTCTTTTGCATCCTCGGGCAGTTCGTCCCAAAAATCTTTGTTCATAATGACGATGTACCCTAAATAGGAATGGTTGCTAATGGTTAAGTAAGGTTGGTGTTGATACATTTTTTTAGTTTGAAAATTCGATACGGTGTTTTCTTGCCCATCGATAAAACCCACTTCAAGATTTTCATAGATTCTATTAAAAGGGATAAAACTCACGGAAGCCCCTAGCCATTCAAATTGATCTTTTACTAGCTCACTAGGCATACTTCGAAAATGAAGCTTTTTAAAATCTGAGGGATTCTTGATGGGGTGCTTTGAATTTGAGAACTGCTTAAAACCGTTATACCAGAAAGAGAACGTTTTGACATTTTCTTTTTCCTCTAGCTCTTCCTTTAAAGTCTTTCCTATATTTCCTTCAAATGCTTCTTGGACCTCATGATAATTGTTGAAGGCAAACGGCAAGTCAAATATCGCAAACTCGGGAACGTAAGGCGTAACTTTTGAGGTAGCTGGAATGATCATTTGAACGCGATTCGTTTTCAACGCTTCCCATTCGTTAATATCTGAGTACAGAGAGCCGTTAGAGTAAATCTCAACTTTTATTCTGTTATTAGATTTAAGCTCCACGAGATTTTTAAAGTATCTTATGGCTCTACCTTTTGGCGTGTTTTCAGCTGTTACGTGACTAACTTTAATAACAATTTGATCATCTAATTTTTCTTGTTCGTCATCATATTCAACAACTTTAGTATGTTGAAAGCCAATTGAATAGGCTGCTAACACACCTGAACAAACGATTAAACTGATTAATACGAGTTTTTTCATCACAATCCACCCTCTGAATTTTCGGAACATTCGTTTCTTTCATGGTACAATATGGAGGGAATGAAGGGAAGGTTATGGTGATGAAACGACATCATATTCCAATTCAATGGAAAATGACACTTTTATCCTTCGGAGTAGTAGCTTTTACTCTATTAATTGCTACAGTTATTTTCATAGGAAAGGCCATTGGTATAAAAGAAAATGAATTAGGGAATCAAGCTTTAGTTATGGCAAGAACGGTTGCACAATTACCGATTGTTCAAGAGCAAATTCACGAACCAGAAGGATGGAAGGAAATCCAGCCAGTTGTCGAACAAATAAGAACGGTAAATGGTTCGGATTATATCGTCGTCCTTAATATGAATCGAATTCGTTATTCGCACCCATCCCCTAAGCAACTAGGAACTGTATCTTCTGGAAAGGACGAAGGACCTGCGTTTGCGGAACACAGTTATGTGAGTAAAGCGAAAGGTGAAAAAGGGATTGCCATTCGAGGATTTGTTCCGATAATGGACGGGGATCAAAGGCAAGTTGGTGTTGTGATTGTAGGAATGTTGATGCCGTCAGTTGCTGAAATTATCAACAGTATTAAAAACGAATTAATGATTACAACAGGTCTCGTTTCTTTGTTTGGCATCATCGGCTCTTGGCTATTAGCGAGGAAAATAAAAGAAGACACGTTCAATTTGGAGCCTTATGAAATTGGCAAGCTATTAGTAGAACGAACGGCAGTGTTTCAAGCGATCAATGAAGGGATTATTGCCGTTAATTCCTTGAATCAAATAACCGTGTTTAATGAAAAAGCTAAAGAGCTTTTAGCTGTGGATGGGGAATTGGAAGGGAAGGGAATTAATGAAATTTTACATGATTCTCGACTTGTTCATATTCTTTGTCAAAAAGAGGATGTTTTTAATGAGGAAGTAAGGATTAACCATAAAGTTATTTTTGTTTCCAAAGTTTCAATAAAGGTAAACGGCCGCATCGTTGGAAATGTCGCTATTTTTCAAGATCGGACTGAAATCACAAAAGTAGCAGAAGAATTAACAGGTGTTAAAGGGTTTGTCGAAGCTCTTCGCGTTCAAAATCATGAGCATCAAAATCGATTACATACAATTGCAGGACTGATTCAACTAGATGAAAAAGAGAAGGCACTACAATATATCTTCCATTCGACAGAAGAAAACATGAACTTAGTCTCTTTTTTAACAAAGCGTATCAGTTACGAGAGTGTTTCAGGGCTACTTTTAGGAAAAATACGACGTGGAAAAGAAATGGATGTAAAAGTATCCATTCATCCGGATAGTTCACTTCATTCCTTGCCCCCTTTAGTAGATGAACATGATTTAGTCGTTGTAATCGGCAATTTACTAGAGAATGCTTTATATGCTGTACAAAAGAGCACTTACAAATCGAAGGTCGTGGATGTATCCATAACAGAAAGGGAGAATTTAACTTTAATCGTTCAAGATAACGGTATCGGAATACGTGACGAAGATTTACAGGCAGTTTACCAAAAAGGTTTTACGACGAAAGGCAATGAAGGGTCAGGGCTAGGACTTCACTTAATAAAGAACACAGTGGAGAAGGCGAATGGTTCTATTACCATACAATCTTCTTTAGGTGAGGGGACTGTTGTGAAAGTAGTTATTCCAATGACCGGAGGAATGCATGATGAATGAAACAATCAGAGTAATGCTAATAGAAGATGATCCAATGGTTCAGGAGGTAAACAAATTATTTATCGAAAAAATACCTTCATTTCAAGTATGCTCATTAGCAAGGACGGGGAATGAAGGGTTCGAAAAAATTGTAGAGACGAATCCGGATTTACTATTGCTAGATATTTATATGCCCAATCAAGATGGATTGGAGACATTATCTAAACTGAGAATGGAGAATGTGGATATCGACGTGATTGCAATTACAGCTGCTAATGATCCAGATACTGTTAAGCAAATGTTTCGGCTGGGGGTCATCGATTATATAGTGAAACCATTCAAATTTGAACGGTTAAAACAATCACTTGAGAAGTACAGAGCGTATAAAATGAATTTAACAAAGGACCAGCTTGTTCAACATGATATCGATCAAATGGTATTAGGAAAAAATCAACAACATCCATCATACGGTAACCATTTGCCAAAGGGATTAAACCCCCAAACGTTACAAACTGTTTCTTCTTTTATTGAAGGGAAGAATTCGCCACTATCAGCCGAAGAGGTAGCTGATGGAGTCGGAATTGCGAGAGTAACAGCAAGAAGGTATTTGGAGTTTTTAGTGAAACAAAAGAAGGTTATTGTCACGATAGAGTATGGTCAAGTTGGACGTCCGGTTAACCTCTATCAATGGATGTAAATAAAAGCTTTCCGCTGAAGGGAAGGCTTTTTTTGTACATTTTTTTATCGATGAGAACTAAAAGACCAAAAAATACATTATGGTCAAAATATTCAAAATAGTTAGTGAAACCGCTAACATTACAAGTAAACAACAACAGGGGGGATTAGAGAATGAAAGGAAAATCGATATTTTATCTTCTTTTAACTTTACTTATGGTTGTGATGAGTGCTTGCGGAAACGAAAGTGCTTCTACAAATGATACAGGTGCTTCTAAAGGCAGTTCAATCGTTTTTGGAACAGGTGGCACCTCAGGTGCTTATTACGCAATTGGTGGATCTCTAAAGCCGATTTTTGAAGAAAGCGATCTTATTGATAATGTCACGGTTGAATCAACTGGTGCTTCTGTTGCAAACATACAGAACATAGAAGATGGCCTTAATCAGGTGGCTATTGTCATGAGTGATGTAGCTTATGATGCTATTAATGGTGAGGGACAATTTAACGGAAATGAGATTCAGGTTCAAGCGTTGGCAGGAATGTATCAAAACGTAGTACAAATTGTAGCGTTATCAGATAGCGGAATTAATAGTATAGAAGATTTAAAAGGGAAGCGTGTAGGTGTTGGAAAAGTCGGTTCTGGGGTTGAGCAAAGTGCACAGAAAGTTCTCGAAGCTGCAGGTCTAACGTATGAAGATTTAGGAAAGGTCACTCATACAGGATATGCTGATTCTGTTCAAGAGATGAAAAATGGAACACTGGATGCCGCTTTCTTTACTTCAGGTGTGCCGAATAGTAACGTAACGGACTTAATGTTGCAAAATGATGTAACATTTGTCGAGATAAAGGGAGAAGTAGCGGATAAATTGATGGAGAAATATCCATTTTATAAACCTTTTGTTATTGAAGAAGGCGATGAATCGAAATATGACTTAGATCAAAAAGTGGAGACAGTTGGAATCCAAAATATGCTTATTGCATCCAAAGATTTAGATGAAGAAGTGGCTTATGAATTAACGAAGAAGTTTTATGAATACTTAGGGTCTGATGCGGTTGCAGTAGCCTCCTTAAAAGATATTAGTCGAGAAGATATTGCGAAAGACTTGATTGCACCTTTACATCAAGGGGCGGAAAAATATTATAAAGAAAACGGCTTATTAGAATAGGATAAGTTTTTAAACTGAAACAAGCGGGGCTGGCTGATGGGTCCCCTTAAATGGAGTCAGGACTCCCATTTCTCCAATTAGTTTTGATCAAAAGAAAGGGGTCTTCGACTCTTGTGGGAACAGCACGAGCCGCAGACCCTACAGACGAGATGGCGAGGCGAGGAGGCTTTAATTAAATGAACCTTTGCTAAAAACAGCCACGTCCTGTGCAAGTCCGGAAAGCGTCCGCTACCGGATGAGAGATTAACCGAATTTAATTTACCATAAAGAAAGGGCTGTACTTTTTGGACAGCCTCACTTGCTTTTGGTTTTTGCTATTTTTTGTGCTTTTTTTAGTCTAATCATAGGAAAAAAGGTTGATTGAAGAAAAGGTTGCGGTCCAACAGGAATAGCACAGACGAGTTTGCGAGTTGGGGAACCGTAACTAGACAGGCCCGGCGCAGAAAGCGTCCGCCACCGAAAAGAAATTAACCTCATTTATGGAGAAAGGAGCTGTACTTTTTGGGCAACTCCTTTAAGCTACTTGGAGGGATTTTAGTCTTTTTAATGGGCTTTCTCCCTCAAAACGTCCTTATTCTTTCGAATAGCAACGGTGTACTCCTTTACAAGCCAACAATTACGCAACATGAAGTTTCAATGAAGTGGCTTCATTCTGTTGAAAAAGAGGAATGGGAAGAAACCTATTCTGTCACAGAAGACGAGCTTGTTCTTAAATCTACACGATTTAAAACGTTCGGAGCGGGTGTCCCTGATCAAACAGAGAAAGAGATGCTCGTTCAAGATGGGTGGGTTCTCTTAGAAGACATGTATGTGTCAATGGGAAAAGTCATCCATTTCCGTACAGGAAAAGAGACTCAGCATGTCATGACGATTAAACAATGTGATTTTTTCCTTTTACCACAGGAATCTTATCAACTAGAAGTAAAACATGTTGCCATCTATAAGATGTTATATCAATATTTTAATCATTTAAGAGAGGTGAAAGGTATTGAAGAAGTCAAAAGCTGTGGAAGAACTTGATCGAGAAAGTAATGTTAGAAGCGAATTTCCTAAGTTGGTGCGCTTGTTTATTTTAATCGTGACAGTAGGAATCGCTTCTTTTCACCTTTACACTTCGTACGCTGGACCTTTAGTTGACATAAAGCAAAGAAGTATCCACTTATTCGGACTTATGGCCATTGGCTTTTTGCTATACCCTTTTTTCTCAAAAAAGAAGGCAAATATCTCGTTTTTAGACTATCTTTCTTGTCTCCTAACGATCATTTGTGGCATTTATCTTTTAACAAGCTCAGAACGAATTATCAATAGTGGCGGACAAATTAACACAATGGATTTTATCGTCGGGATTGTCATTCTTCTTTTAATCCTTGATTTAACAAGAAGAGTTACCGGTTGGGGACTTACACTGTTAGGGCTGGGCTTTTTAATTTACGGCCTTTTTGTTAAACTTTCCATTTATCCCGACCTATCTTCAACCATATTTCTAAAAGTATTTAAACAAATCACTGTACAACTTGTTTATATTACAGAAGGGATTTTAGGTACTGCTGTAGGTGTTTCAGCAAGTTATATCATCTTATTTATTCTTTTTGGCGCTTTTTTAAGCAGGTCAGGAATGGGGAAGTTGTTTAACGATTTAGCACTTGCTGTTGCTGGTCATACAAAAGGGGGGCCAGCGAAAGTTGCTGTCATTGCAAGTGGCTTTCTTGGGTCCATTAACGGATCAGCCGTGGCGAATGTTGTAACAACTGGAACATTTACCATTCCTTTAATGAAAAAAATTGGGTATAAAAAAGAATTTGCAGGCGCAGTAGAGTCAGCGGCTAGTGTTGGTGGACAAATATTGCCGCCAATTATGGGAGCAGCGGCATTTATTATGGCAGAAAATTTAAATGTGCCGTATTCCAAAATTATTTTAGCTGGAATCATTCCTGCTTTACTATTTTATTTAGGTATATTATTTCAAGTTCATTTAAGGGCGTCTAAAAAGGGATTACAAGGAATACCGAAGAGTGAATTACCGAATGTAAAAGATGTATTGAAAGAGCGGGGACATCTTGTGGTACCGATGATTATTTTACTTTATCTGTTATTTACAGGTAAAACGCCTTTTTATGCTGCTTTTTGGTCCATTTTAGCAACCATGATCATTTCAGGATCAAGGCGCGTCTTAATGATTTCTTCTTTATTAGGTATGTACATTATTTTTCAACCGCTGCTATTCGATTCAATACTGAATGATAATTGGTTAGAGTTATTTCTAATCGTATCGATTCCTCTGGCAATTAATGTTTTTAGAAAAGGAAAGAACATGGGAGGAGAAGAGCTCCATATCCAAGATTGTATCTCAGCTTTAGAAGAGGGAACCAAAACAAGCATTCCTGTGGCCATAGCATGTGGAGCTGTTGGAATCGTAGTAGGAATCGCCTCTCTTACTGGGGTTGCTTTAGAGATTGCCAACAGTATTGTCGGAATTGGCGACATGGTCCAAAATCCGCTTGCTCAGTTAATCATAACTCTTGCTTTAACCATGGTGACTTCCATCATTTTAGGAATGGGATTACCAAGTATTCCAACTTATATCATAACAAGCACGATGGCAGCACCTATCTTACTTCAACTTCCATTGTTTCGCGAGCTTGCAGGTACGCCTGAAACAGCATTATTTGTGGCGCATATGTTTGTGTTCTACTTTGGGATCTTTGCAAACATTACACCTCCTGTTGCATTGGCTGCTTTCGCGGGTGCTGGTATAAGTGGTGGGGACCCGAACAAAACAGGCTTCCAAGCAATGAAGTTAGCTATAGCAGGATTTATTGTTCCATTCATGTTTGTATTTTCACAACAAATTTTACTGATTGATGTTTCCATTATTGATGTTACATTCATTTTGATAGCTTCGACTGTAGGAATTTTTATGTTATCCGTTGCGATCGAAGGTTACTTTGGCAAGAACTTAGGCGTAGTCATGAGGTTAGTATGCTTAGTAGGAGCCCTTTTATTAATTGTTCCAAACGTCATCTTAAACATCATAGGGATTGTTTTATTTCTTGTATTAATCGTATTAAAATTTAAAAAAGGTGATAAAGCGACTTACAATCAAGAGATGGACTTTAGCGGTTAACGAAATGAAAATACTAAGCCGACTTTTCTTAGGTCAGCTTGGTATTTTTTTATTGTTACAGAAAGTTTAAGTGCAATAAAGTGTTAAAGTATTCTCTTTACAGTTTATTTTGGTGTCTAGCTCCAAGCGCCATCAGTTCGGGTCGCTTCGGCCCTGCTGTGGCGACGGAAGCCTCCTCGCAGGTCCTCCAGCGCCCTTCGCCTAAGGACTTGCGCTTTGCGCTTTTCTTAGGTTAATGTACCACTGGTCGCGTTTGTAAGTATAAGTCGACGTTCTCGTTCGTTTCTTTCGTAATCATCTGCTTGATGATTTTGGATAGGACCATGCTATATACAGATCCATTATCTCCGTATCCATAAAAATAGTAGCAATTAGGTTCATCTTCATACATTCCGATAATCGGGAGGCCATCATGGGTTGTTCCGTAGAACGCTCCTAAGTAGTATTCGGCTTTTACGTGAATGTTTGGGAAAAGTTTATTGAACTCTTCAATGAGCTTATTCTTTTTCGCTATAATTTTGGCGTCTCGATCTTCAGAAAAATGGGTCGTATCATCTAAACCGCCAATAATGATGCGGTTATCAGCAGTTGTTCGCATATATACATAGGGTCGTGCCGATTCCCAGATAAGTGTGCGGTTGTGCCATTCTGATAAGTCATCAACTCGGTTGGTAATGGCAGCGTAAGAGCTTCCATAAAAGGCGTTCTTTTCTTTTTTAATCTCTAATGTTTCGTATCCTGCGGCAATGATGACATGTTTAGCTTTGATTTGATGTTGTTTTTTTGTAAAAACCGTTACGCCATCTTGATCAACTTTCTTCCCGCTCACTTCAGTATCTTCAAATACTTGAACGCCTTTCATTTTCGCATACTCGAGCATACCATACGTCAATTTAATCGGGTTTAGTTCAGCGTCATTTTTAAATAATATCGCAGCCGACTTTTGAAAAGGATAATGCTCTTTAATCGTATCTTCTGTCCAATATTCAACGTCGAATCCATGCTTTTTTAGTAATTCGTATTCTTTTTCAAGTGTTTTTACATGATCGGCTTCACTTGCATAATATAAGCTATCTCGACGAATGAAATCTGAATCAATTGGTAAGATGGACGAAGCCTGTTCAAGCTCCTTAATGGCTTTTTCGCATAGTTTAAAATGTCTAACGGCATTTTCTTCTCCGAAAGAGTTTGATAACTCGCTTAACATTTTTTCGCCTAAATACTGTATGAGAGCTGTATTCGTACTGGTACTTCCTTTTCCAGATTTACGCTTATCCACCACAACGACTTTTAAATCTGTATCCGCTAAATGATACGCACATTGTGCACCAGAAATACCTGATCCGATGATTAACACATCGCATTGAATATTTTCTTCAAGCTTTGGATACGTAGGTGGATGAGGAAAGGTTGTTTCCCAATAAAGCTTTCCTGATTGTAGGTTCACGCGATATTCCCCTTTCCAATTTAATAACATTTACGATTTAGCTTTTCACTAAAATTGATTTTTTTTGCATCAAATGAAAATGATTTAGAAGGATAAATATGGGTATAACTAAGGGAGGAAGTGAGGGGACGAATCTTTAACACCTAATTTTAATACTTGGTACTAAAACAATTGACAGGTAGCTTGAATTACTGTTAGGATGGAGAAGAAGATTAAAAAGAGGAGTTTTTGTTTTCAGAATATTAATTTGTTTATGAAAGTTGATTCGATGTTTTTTGGTAACTCCCCATATTTGTATAGGCTAATGAACGTATCGTTATTCGCTTAATATAGATAATGGGCTTATTTGAAAGGAGCAATTTAATGGAAAAATATCAATCGTTCGGGTGGTATGCAAAGCAAATTACCCCACATTTACCGAAAGATGTGTTTAAGCCCGTCCCCTCACGACTGTTTGGTGGTCTCGCTTATATTCTCATCACCATCGCTGGTTTCCTCACAATTGGATTGTTCGATCTCCATCCAATATGGTCTCTCTTGATTTCAATTGTTTTAGGCTTTAGTTTCGCTGCTTTAGGTTTTTTAGGTCATGAGATTTTACATGGTACGGTTGTGCGTAAACCGTGGGTTCGTGACATCTTAGGTGCCATTGCGTTTTGGCCATTATGTACAGGGCCGAAGTTGTGGAGAAAATGGCATAATGTAAATCACCATGTGCATACGCAAGATGAAGAGTTAGACCCAGATGCCTGGCCGACATTAGAGCGGTTAATGAAGAGTGGTTTTCTACGATGGGTGTATAAAATTCCGTTTCCAATTCGAGCATTCTTTTCGTTTGTTGGCTTAGCGGTGACGTTTACGCTCCATTCAACTAAAATGCTTTTTCATTTTCTGAAAGACTTTAAGCCAAAGAATCGTAAAATCGTCATCGGGCAATTTATTATTCCATGGGTAACATGGTTTACACTACTAGCGGTTATCGGTTTTGAGAAGTGGTTCTTTGCCTTTTTACTACCGTTGTTAATCGGTAACTTTATTGTAATGAGCTATATTTCAACCAATCACCGATTAAATCCGCTTGTGCCAGTCAATGACCCGCTAGCAAATAGCTTAACCGTGACAGTACCAAAATGGGTAGATGTATTGCACTTTAACTTTTCGTATCATACGGAGCATCATTTGTTCCCGAGTATGAGCCCGAAGCATTACCCATTAGTAAAAAAACACATTAAAGAAATGTGGCCAGAACGTTATCATGAAATGCCGATGTCAAAAGCATTGGTTGCCTTATGGAAAACGCCACGTGTGTACTACCAGCAACAAGAGTTGATTGAACCTCGCGCCCAACACGTATATGGATCTCTTGGAAATGGATTAGATCCGAGTAATATTGAATTCAAAAAAATTGAAATTGAAAAAGGTCAAACATTAACGGAAACAGCAAAAGAAGTATTAAGGGTTAAAAAGGTTGCCAAAGATCAATAGAGGATGTAAGGAGCTTATCGTTTAGATAGGCTCTTTTTTTTACAGGGGTACAAGGATAATAAGTAACATATAGTGGTAAATAAGGGGAAAGAACTGCTTACAATACAACCTAGTTCATGAGGGTGAGAAAAAGGCATGAAACATGTGTTTCATTGGAGTGATTTGTTTAAAATGTGTCAATGGGAGGACCTTCTGTTGTGGGTTAAATGTACTATTATAAAAGTCGTTAAAAGCAGAAAAATATTGAATCTATTAATCATAAAGTATTAAATAGTATTGTAATCATAAATTATTGTCTAAACTCTACCGATAATAATGATAAAACGGAATTTTTCTGTTGTAAATAATTACGCATGGGAATACAAGGGTGTATATCCAATAAATGGATGGATAAAAAGTTATAGATTTTGTGAAATTGTGAAGGATTTTGAAGAAATGCGTCGAATTAACAAATATGATACATCGAGGTATGGATAATGAAAAAAGGGATGATTAATTCTACTTTAATTCATGAAGAGCGACGTTCCGTTGTTCTTTTCCTTTGGCTATTTTATATTATCAGCGTTTCGTATGATATCCTGTTTTTCAACATATTGCCTCAGTATGTGATTGAAGGACCTACTGATTCAATGAGGGAAGGGCTAGGATATTGGTTTTATGTCATCTTATTTGCCCTATTGCCGATCAGTTTGTACTTGATGAGAGTTGGAAAACCAAACGCTATTAAGTATATGTACTTTGTATCTTATATCTTCATAAGCATTATCCATGAAGTGTTAATTTATATGGATAGCGCTCTAAAGTACCAAAGCGGGAACGCTGTGGAAGTTTTTCTTGTCTTATTCTCGCCCATTTTTGTCAATCGGAGATATTTCTTCGTTGTCTGTCTTGGGATGATTTTAAAATACACATCGGTCGGAATCATATTACAAAATGTTGAAGTACTGATTCCAATCGCTCTATTATGTGTTCTTTCTTTAATAGCATTTATTTTGTTAAATCGTTTCAAAGGATATGTCAATGCGGTTAGTCATGCGTACGATCAACAGCTCGAACGGATGGTTAAAGGCGTCATTGCTACATTAGAGTTAAAAGACCCTTATACAAGAGGGCATAGTGAACGGGTAGCTCAGTATGCACAAATTTTAGCAAAAGCGACAAATCAATATTCACGTGATGAACTAAAAACATTTAATTACGCTTGTTTATTGCATGATATAGGAAAAGTGAATATTCCAGATCGAATTTTAATGAAGCCTTCCCGTTTAACGAACGAAGAGTTTGATGTGATTAAATCGCATCCGGTAGTCGGTGCGCATGTGATTAAAGACGTTGAAGGGTTAAGCGGTGTAATTGATGTAATTCGTTATCATCATGAGCGTTGGGATGGAAAAGGATACCCAGAGCAGTTAAAAGGGGAAGAGATTCCTTTCTTAGCGCGGATTACTTCTGTAGCCGATGCGTTCGATGCCATGACCTCTTCGCGTTCCTATCGAAAGGCATTGCCGCTTGAAGAAGCATACAGACGTATTGTCGAGGGGAGAGGATCGCAATTTGATCCTCAGGTCGTCGACTTGTTTGAAAAAGAGTTTCCAAAGTGGAAAAAAGTTTATGAAAGCTATCCGTGGGATCAGCCTTCAGGACTTGAGTTGTTGGTTGAAGCACAAGCTTATCTTAAACAGGGAGGTGAAGAAAGAAATGAAAATCCGCAAGCTTAAAAAAGTAAAAGCTACATGCTGGTGGTGTGGCTGGAAGTGGTATTAATTTCTATGGGAGGATGCTATTGTAGCATCCTTTTTTCAATAAAAAATCTTTTTTGATGAAATTCGTTTAAACGGTTAATGGCGTGTATAAAACTTCTAAGTTTATTACCCCCAGGAGGTTCATATGCAAATTTCTCGTCAAACTACGTTGGTATTACACTCGTTAACGATTCGACCCGACCGGAAGCATTTTATTGTGGAAGATCATGAAACTCGTGAGTTTTTTGAAATGCCAGAAGTGTGCGTGGAAGCGATACGGAAAATTCAAAAGGGGTTGAATCTCGGACAAGTAGAGAAGGAATTAATATCTCAGTATCCAAATGAAGAGATTGATATCATCGATTTTGGTCAACAGTTATTTGAGCTACAACTTATTCAAGAAATTGATGGACAACCTGTTCAAACAAAGACCGAGAAAAGAGAGAAAGGTCAATTTTTATGGATTTCCCCTCAATTCGCAAAAGGGATTATCCCGAGGTGGACGGTAAAAGGAGTTGTTTTACTAGCTATTATCAATAGTGCTCTCTTTTTTGTTCAACCTTCTCTATTCCCACATTATAAGGACTTATTTGTATTCGATTATATGAGTTTGAACTTGTTGTTATGGATGGTTGTGACAGCTATTACTCTATTACTGCACGAATTCGGTCATGTTTTAGCAGCGCGTGCTTACCAATTACCCACCCACCTTTCGATCGGTCACCGTCTTTTCTTTGTTGTTCTCGAAACGGATCTGTCACATGGGTGGTCTTTACAAAGAAAAGACCGAAATATTTTATATTTGGCCGGAATGTATGTTGACCAGTGGGTTCTATTTCTCGCATTAATGGGACAACTTTTCATGCCAAACGTATTTTTATTTCAATTAATCGTTCTAGATGTTTTCATTCGGACTGTCTTTCAGTGCTGTTTATATATGAAGACCGATTTGTATTATGTATTAGAAAACTCGACGGGTTGCTACAATTTAATGGAAAGTGGAAAAGAGCGACTAGCACGTTGGATGCCCTTTATGAAAAAAGAGAAACATACACAAATTTTTGAGGGAGAAGAAGCGGTAGTACAGGCATATAGTATTGTTTATGTCTGTGGAGTGGTTATCACGACAATCGTATGGTTTTTTTATTTCTTACCTCAACTATATGTAGCTTTTCAAGATACCGTTCCGTATCTACTGACTTGGAATGGAGATTCTCATTTTTGGGACGCATTTCTCTTTATAAGTCAATCGACTTTGATGCTTTCCTTTCTCTTATTCTCGTGGGGAAGGAAAGTGAAACAATCTTAGTACTAATTAGCAGACATTGGTTTAAGCCCCCTATGAATTTGGGTAAAACCATTCTATCTTTTTAAGATGGAAGGGATTAAATGATGCTTGAATCCATGTTGGTGCAAATAATGGTTATTATCGCTATTGGGATAGGGGCACAGTGGATTGCTTGGAAGTTTCACCTTCCTGCAATCGTTATTATGTCTGTCGGAGGACTTCTTTTAGGACCCGTATTTGGAATGATTAATCCTGAACAAGATTTCGGTGACCTTTTTCAGCCGCTAATATCCGTTGCGGTGGCTCTCGTATTATTTGAAGGAAGTTTACATTTAGATTTTAGAGAGATAAAAGGGTTAGGTAAGCCAGTTATTAGACTGGTGACGGTTGGTGCGGTATTATGCTGGATTTTTGGTGCACTTAGTGCTCATTTTGTAGCAGGATTGTCGTGGGCTGTATCCTTTGTCATTGGAGGAGTGTTAATTGTAACAGGTCCAACGGTTATCATGCCGCTTCTTCGACAAGCGAAACTGCATCCGCGTCCTTCTACAATGTTAAAGTGGGAAGGCATTATTGTCGATCCACTAGGGGCGTTACTCGCGGTATTTGCGTTTGAGATTATGCTCGTTGTTCAAAAGGGAAAGACCTTAATGGAGTTAGGTGTTTTCTTTATAGGTGTCTTTTTGTCCGTTATTATCGGCTGGGCAAGTGGGAAAGGGGTTGCCATGATGTTTAAAAAAGGGTATGCCCCTCAATTTTTAAAATCGCCGATGGTGTTAGCGGTTGTCATCTTTTGTTTTACGATTTCCGATGAACTTGTTCATGAGACTGGGCTCGTGGCTGTGACTGTAATGGGGATGACATTGGCGAATACACGCATTTCATCCGTTCATGACTTGAGGCACTTTAAAGAGAATATATCGGTACTACTCATTTCAGCCATTTTTGTGATGTTAACGTCTTCTTTAACAAAAGAGACACTTTTGAATATTTTGCGACCCGAAATTATCGGATTTGTTATTCTGATGATGTTTGTAGTACGGCCATTATCGGTCTTTCTATCAACAGTTCGGACCGACTTATCGAAGAAGGAGAAGCTGTTTATCGGCTGGATAGCTCCAAGAGGGATAGTTGCGCTGACGGTATCAAGCTACTTTGCTTCCATTTTAATGCAAGCGGGGTTTGAAGATGCTGCAATCCTTACGCCATTAACATTCGCTCTTGTGTTTGCTACAGTTTGTATGCACGGTTTTACGATGAAGTGGTTAGCAGATAAGCTATCGCTTTCAAGTAACGGTCAACCAGGAGTCCTGTTTGTCGGATCCAACACGTTTACTGTGCAATGGGCAAAACAGCTCCAGAATCTTAATGTTCCAGTCCTTGTTGCTGATGCATCTTGGAAAAAGTTAAAGCTGGCTCGAGCGGAAGGAATTCCTTTTTTTCATGGAGAGATCTTGTCGGAGCAAACGGAGTTTTCTCTCAATATGACGCCTTATGAGTACTTAATTGTTGCAACAGAATACGATTCCTACAATACACTCGTTTGTACATCTTTTATGCCTCAGTTTGGACGTGAGAATATCTATCAGCTTCGTTTTCAGCAAGATGTAGGAGATGAATTGAAAGAAATTCATCCAACGATTGGTGGACATATGCTATTTGAACACACCGAGACATGGGAAAGCCTAGTATCACGGTTAGAAGAAGGGTTTGTATTAAAGAATACAACGATTACGGAACAGTATTCGTATGAAGAGTACATGCGGAATCAGGATTACGAAGCCATTCGACTCATGGTATTGAAGGCATCGGGGCAACTTCATTTTTATACGAATGATCAAAAAATGAACATAGAGGCAGGCGACACGATTATGAGTCTAGCCCCACCTTCACGAAAAGGTAGCGTTTCGAATAAAAGTATTCAACTCACTAACTAAGCGTTTACAGCTTAGTTTTCTTTTTTATGACTGATTTTATAAATGTTGCTAGCGAGTGCGAGAGTTTTTGTATATTTGTCCGAACGGAATTGAACAATAGTAAGAAGTACTTTGTTCAGTTATACGGGGTGAAAAGTATAAAAAAGTGTCCTTCATATGTAAACATTTAAAATTGTTTGTGATAAGATATTAATAATTAATCATTGAAGTATAAGGATTTTTATGTAAATTAAATGTCCTTACCAAAAGGACATATGTATGTTTCAGTCAAACAAATGATGGAGGGGAACTGTCATGTCTAGCCATACGCTTGATACGTTTTTAAAGGAAAATTTGGAAGATTTAAAATCAAGAGGCCTTTACAATGTCATCGATCCACTTGAAAGTGCAAATGGACCAACCATCCAGATTAATGGACAAGAGCTTATTAACTTGTCTTCAAACAACTACTTAGGTCTAGCTACAGATGAAAGGTTAAAAGAAGCTGCTCAAAAAGCGGTTGAAGAATACGGTGTAGGTGCAGGGGCCGTTCGTACCATTAACGGTACATTAAAAATTCATCTTGAGTTAGAAGAAAAGCTTGCTCAATTTAAGCATACAGAAGCTGCGATTGCCTATCAGTCAGGATTTAACTGTAATATGGCAGCTATTTCTGCCGTGATGGATAAACATGATGCGATTCTTTCAGACGAGTTAAACCATGCTTCTATTATCGATGGCTGTCGATTATCAAAAGCGAAAATCATTCGTTACAACCACTCTGACATGGATGATTTACGACAAAAAGCGAAGGAAGCGAAAGAATCAGGTCTTTATAACAAAATCATGGTGATTACAGATGGTGTCTTCTCAATGGACGGAGACATTGCAAAGCTTCCAGAAATCGTTGAGATTGCAGAGGAATTCGATTTAATTACGTATGTAGATGATGCGCACGGTTCTGGAGTTCTTGGAAATGGTGCTGGGACAGTGAAACATTTTGGCTTATCCGATAAGATTGATTTCCAAATTGGTACATTATCAAAAGCGATTGGTGTTGTCGGTGGTTACGTAGCCGGTAAGAAAGAACTCATTGATTGGTTAAAAGTTCGTTCTCGTCCATTCCTATTCTCTACTGCACTTACACCTGCGGATGTAGTTGCAGCGACAAAGGCAATTGAAATCTTATCTAATAGTACAGAATTACAAGAACGTTTATGGGAAAATGGACGTTACTTAAAAGAAGGGTTACAAAAGTTAGGATTTGATATCGGAGAAAGTGAAACGCCAATTACACCATGTATTATTGGGGATGAAGTGAAAACACAAGAGTTCAGTAAGCGACTAAACGAAGAGGGTGTATACGCAAAAGCCATTGTATTCCCAACGGTTCCGCGTGGTACAGGACGTGTACGAAACATGCCAACGGCTGCTCATACGAAAGAAATGCTAGATCAGGCGCTAGCGATTTATGAAAAAGTAGGAAAAGAGCTAGGAGTTATTTAATTTTTCTCATCGGTGGAGAACGAGACTTTGGGGGAATGAACATGAAGAAAATTTTAATTACCGGTGCGCTCGGACAAATTGGTTCAGAGCTTACGATGAAAATGCGTGAAGTATATGGAAATGATCATGTCATTGCAACAGATATTCGTGAAACAGAAAGCGATGTTGTTCAATCTGGTCCGTTTGAATTATTAGATGTAACAGATGCAGATAAAATGTTTGAGATTGCAAAAAAATATGACGTTGATACTGTCATTCATTTAGCTGCCCTTCTTTCAGCGACAGCTGAAGCGAAGCCGCTACTTGCATGGAATTTAAACATGGGTGGACTAGTGAATGCATTAGAAGTAGCTCGTGAATTACGCTGCCAGTTTTTCACGCCAAGTTCAATTGGTGCATTCGGACCTACTACACCAAAAGACCAAACACCTCAAGACACAATTCAGCGCCCGACGACGATGTACGGTGTAAATAAAGTATCGGGTGAGTTGTTATGTGACTATTACTACTACAAGTTTGGTGTCGACACACGCGGACTACGTTTCCCAGGTTTAATTTCGTACGTAACACCACCAGGGGGCGGTACGACGGATTACGCTGTGGAAATTTATTATGATGCAATTAAAAAGGGTTCATACACTTCTTATATTGCGAAAGGAACATACATGGATATGATGTATATGCCGGACGCTTTAAACGCCATTATTCAGTTAATGGAAGCAGACCCTTCAAAATTAAAGCACCGCAACTCATTTAACGTGACGGCAATGAGCATTGAGCCAGAAGATGTAGCGGCTGCAATTCGTAAGGTAATGCCTGACTTTACGATGACTTATGATGTCGATCCTGTTCGTCAAGGAATTGCAGAGAGCTGGCCAAACTCCATTGATGCGACGGCGGCAAAAGAAGAGTGGGGCTTCAAAGCGGAGTATGATTTAGATAAAATGACCGTTGATATGTTAGAGAAGTTAAAAAAGAAAAAGAGCCTTGTAGGGTAAATCATTTAAAAAAGACCCAAGAGATGTTGATTTCTCAACACTTCTTGGGTCTACTTTGTTCTTGTTACAGAAAGTTTACGTTCAATAAAGTGTTAACGTATTCTCTTTACAGTTTTTTTTGGTGTCTAGCTCCAAGCGCCATCGGCTCGGGTCGCTTCGGCCCTGCTGTGGCGACGGAAGCCTCCTCGCAGGTCCTCCAGCGCCCTTCGCCCAATGACTTGCGCTTTGCGCATTTCTTAACTCTATACGGAACGATAGGTGTGCGCTTTAGCGTAGCCATCTGATCATGAAACTTTTTTCTTCGCCATTCGTTCTTTTCGTTTCTTTTCCAACAAGTCTTTATTGACAATTTTTAAGAACGAAATTGAAAGCATCGTTACAATTACAATAAGCGGAAATCCTCCGACAATACTTGCGGTTTGTAATGTTGACAGTCCTCCAATATACATTAAAGTAAGTGGGAGAATGGCCAAAGCGAATGCCCAGAAGAGGCGATTCCAACGGAGTGGCTCATCCGTTACTTCTTTTTGAACAACGGAGGCTAAAATGTAAGAGCCAGAATCAAACGTTGTTGCTAAGAAAATAATTGCTAATAAACTGAACACAGCAATTAATAGACTGCTAAAAGGTAATTGACTTAAAATACCCATGATTGCTGCTGGGGCACCTTGTTCATTAAGCACAGAAATAACAGAATATTGTCCAGTTAGCTCTAAATAAAGTCCGAAATTTCCGAGTATTCCGAAGAATAAAAGACATCCAATCGACCCGTATAAGATGGTTCCGAGTACCATTTGACGAATCGTACGACCTCGAGAAATTTTTGCGACAAACAACCCAACAAAAGGAGCATATACGAGCCACCAAGCCCAATAGAAAACCGTCCATGATTCCGGGAATCCCGTTCGGTCAAAAGGACCTAAATCGTTAAATGGCTCTGTCCATGTTGCCATTTTGAAGAAGTTATCAAGCATGTAGCCTAAACTACTAATGGATGTTTCGGCCATAAATAAGGTTGGTCCGGTGATAAAGATAAAGCCAAGTAAAAGAACGGCAAGCCATAAGTTCAAGTCGCTCAAAACTTTAATGCCTTTCCGTAACCCAGAGTACGCACTTGCTGCGAAAATGAATGTACAAATAAGTAAAATCACTGTATTCATCGTCATCGATGCTTCAATTCCTGTTAAATCTTGTACACCTGTTGCAATAAGTGGTGTTCCAAGAGCCAAAGTTGTCCCAGCACCACCGAGCAAACCGAACATAAAGAGTACGTCAATGATTTTACCTATTGGTCCATCGGCTAGTTTGCCAATAAGAGGACGGCAAGCTTCACTTATTTTTAACACAGGTTTCTTTTTCACATAATAGAAGTAGCTAATCGGAAGGGCTGGTAAACAATAGAAGGCCCATGCAATTGGTCCCCAATGGAAGAGTCCGTAAGAGGTTGCCCATTGAATCGCTTCTTTCGATTCGGGTTCGACACCAAATGGGGGTGCTGTATAATAATACGCCCATTCAATCGCTCCCCAATACAATACGCTAGATCCAATTCCAGCACAGAATAACATCGCTGCCCATGTAATCGTGGAAAACTCCGGTTTTACATGCTCCTCACCTAGCTTAATGTTTCCTATTTTACTAAAGGTAATATAACCTAAAAAGATAAGAGCTCCTAGTCCTAGTATGAGATAAAGAGAACCAAAGTTTTCTGTTAAATAACTATTTGCTGCTAGTACGATTGTTTCACCTTGCTCAGGAAACAACACGAGTGGTATCGCAATGAGTAAAAGTAATGATAATGCCCCTATGAAGGTGGGCCAATCCATCAATCGATTTTCTTTCATGAAATCCCTCACTTCCAAAAAAATATTCACAAAATTTAGTTTACCTTAAATTTTAATAATGTTAAAATTTTATATTTAGTGATTAAAATAGATTGAATAAGATAAAATGCGGTCACTTTCGTTGAACAAGACTATTCATACATTTCCTATCGAATACGCTTAAATCGTCTCGTATACTCACGATTTGCACCTCCTATTTTCTCTTCGTCGGTTACATTTACCCACTTTTCATCAATTTGAAACAAAAAAGGAAAATTTTTTTTAAGAAAAATACAAAATGGGTTCAGTGCCCGAATCTAATTCATGCTATATTGAAAAGTACATGCATGAAGTACTGAGGTGAACAAATGTGAAACATCATCTGATGCAAATTTTAACAAAAGAACTTTCAGTCGCTTTAGGGTGTACGGAACCTGCTGCCATCGCGTTAGCTGCAGCGACAGCAAGAGAGAAACTGACTGATGAGTTAATTCGTATCGATGTGAAGGCGAGCGGGAATATCATTAAAAATGCAAAAGCAGTAGGTATTCCAGGGATGACTGAGCGCGGAATTGAATTTGTTGCTGCATTAGGCGCTCTTTTTGGGAACCCTTCTAAAGAATTAGAAGTGCTAGAAGGATTAACAGAAATGCACGAAGAAAGAGCAAAGCGGTTTGTTCAGGAAGGAAATGTCTGCTTAGCAATCGCAAGCAGTGAAAAAAAGCTCTACATTGAAATTATTGCTTTCTCTAAACGAGAGGAAGTCAAAGTCGTTATAGCAGACCGTCATAATGATATAGTCTCAATTGAGAGAAACGGGGAATCATTATTTAAGGGTGGATGTGAAAATCCACAATTTAAATCAAAGGAAGAAGAGTTAAAAAATCTATCCATCGACACTATTTTTGAGTTTGTTCAAACGGTAGACGTATCGTCACTTGAACTGGTGAAAAAAAGCATCGAACTTAATAAAAGAATTGGAAAAGAAGGTTTAACGAAAGAATATGGGCTGCAAGTGGGAAAAACGATCCGACAAAACGTGGAAAAAGGGTGGCTATCAGACGATTTAGCTACACGTGCGATGTCCCTTGCTGCTGCTGGTTCAGATGCTAGAATGGCCGGTTCTACCATGCCTGTTATGGCCAATACTGGTAGTGGAAATCAAGGAATCGCTGTGACGTTGCCGGTTGTCGCAGTTGGAGAGAAATTAGGTGTCTCAGAAGAAATGTTAATTCGAGCAGTGGCATTAAGCCACCTCGTTACCATTCACATTAAGTCAAAATTCGGTCGCTTATCCGCCTTATGTGGAGTGACCGTGGCAGGTATGGGGGCTAGCGCTGCCATTACGTATTTACTCGGGGGGACAATCAAACAAATAAAAGGTTCGATTCAAAATACCATTGGAAATGTATCAGGAATGGTTTGCGACGGGGCAAAGGCAGGCTGTGCGATGAAAGTCGCGACGTGTTCAAATGTAGCCGTACAATCAGCCTTACTTGCCATCAATAACCAATCCATTCAATCTACTGATGGCTTCATCGCTAGTGACGTAGAGAAGACGATTGATAACTTCTGTACGCTCGGCAATGAGGGGACAAGACAGACAGACGAAGTGTTGTTACAATTGATGGTCAATAAATAAGTACTGGTCTTAGACAAAGTAAAAGAGGATTTTTTCACTCACTAAGAAGAGCTTTGTTTTAAAAAATATATACTCTTAATCAAGAAAGACGGACTTTCTTAACGGTTTCGTCCTGTCCGTCTTTCGCTTTATAAAGTTGGTTAGTCCAAGCAACTCCATGTTTACGAAAGGCTCTTTTCTTAAAAGATTGTTGTTTTTAGTGCATTATTTAAAATCATATTAACACTATGTAATGAAGCGGAGGACACTTGACTCCAGCGGGATGTAAAGGAATGCAAGTGTCTGGAGCTTAATATTAAAATGGCTGAAAAAGCAACAATGTTGACCAAAACAGGCTATGTTAATGAACGTTGAATACTTTTAATAACCCCTTGGTGTATTCCCTCGTGATAAAGATGAAAATGTAGTGCATCTTCTACAGTGTTCAATGTTAATGGTCCAACCGTGATTGGTTGAGGTAATGCATCGGTTAAATGCTTCTCCAATTCTTTTTCAAGTTCCTTTTGTTGATTTTCCAGTAACGAAATAAGGTCAAGGAAAGCAGGTGGAGTTGACGCATACTCTCTCGGACTCGTACCAAATTTAAATAACGGAATAAAAGAGGCCGATTTTAATTCTGGTAGCAAATGTTGAAAGAAGATTCCTTCACTAACGAGAATATGTCCTGCATTCCAGCGGATTGAATTGTTGTGACCCTTTGGAATTTCATCTACGACGTTTTCGTCGATTGATTTTAATAATTGTAGCGTTCCCATGCGAACAAATCGGTAGTATTCCATTAATGCTTCTGAATTCATTTTTCCACCTCCATATTTTCTATTTTAACGATAGCATGAACTGTTTATAAACTCACCCATAAAGTCAAACCTGACAATAAAATAGATGTAAAGATGAGTGCCAATAACGGTCGAAACGCTTTTTCTTTTACTTGTTTCAAGTGAACGTTTAAACCGAGACCAACCATTGCCATCGTCAGTAAAAAAGATGAAATAAAGGCAATAGGTTCAAACAGCTTTTGTAAGTTGAACGGTTCATATGCTGTAATCAAGCTTCCGATAATACTCATACAAACGAAGCCGATTAAAAACCACGGAAACGGTATGGATGCATTTTCGTCATTGTTTCCTTTTCGTTTCATCCAATACATGAGGACAAAACATAATGGAATTAATAGAAATACTCGACCGAGTTTAGCAAGCAGTGCTATTGCGATGGCATCCTCTCCAGCCGGAGAAGCCGCTAATGCGACATGGGCGAGCTCATGCAGGCTAATCCCAGCCCAAATGCCGTACGCCTCTGTATTTATTGGTAGAATTGGAAGGACGAAGGTATATCCTAAAGCAAAAATTGTCCCGATAAATGCGATCATACCGACTGACATAGCGGTTTCTTCCTCTTTCGATTTTAAGATTGGAGATACTGCTGCAATGGCAGCTGCTCCACAAACTCCTGTTCCGATTCCTACTAACAAAGAAATAGTAGGATCTGCTTTTAACTTTTTTCCAACCCAAATCGTCAATAAAATAGCAAAGATAATCACAAGTGCATCGATGGCTACGAGTCCAAGCCCTTCTTGAATAATAAGCTGTATATTTAATTTTAACCCATATAAAACAATTGCAACGCGCAATAACTTTTTGGCCGTGAAGTCAATACCTGTTCGCAGTTTCGTAGGATATCCCCACACTTGTCGAATGACGATGGCAAGTAGAATCGAAATGGCCATCGGTCCTACTTTTTGGAATCCAGGTAAGAATGCAAGGCCCCATCCAATCGCTGCAATGAGAATGGTAAAGCCAATTCCGCCAACCTTCTGTAGCAGAAAAGGAGTCTGTACTTGATGAGCCAAAGGTGTTTCCATGAAGTTCACTCCTTTTTTATACTTGTTTCTTTTAGCTTATGGCAATTTTAATAATAAGGGAAATAAATTATAGATATAATTATGATAAGTAAATACTTATGATTGGGGGAACATGATGGATCAGTCTTTGGAAGTTTTTGTGAAAGTCGTAGAAGAAAAAAATTTCTCCAAAGCGGCTGAAATCTTACATATGACCCAGCCAGCTGTCAGTCAATATATTCAAAGCTTAGAGAGACAATTGGGTGTAAAACTATTAGAAAGAACGAACAAATACGTACGGCTTAATCAAGCGGGGGAAATCGTTTATGCACATGCAAAGGAGATATTATTTCTAAAAGCTAAAATGGCAAGGATTCTTGATGATTTAAAAAATGAGGCAAGTGGTGAATTGCGTATTGGAGCAAGCTATACCTTCGGTGAATACGTTTTACCGACGATTGTTGCGTCATTACGAGAGAAATACTCGTCCATCACTCCAAAGATCACGATTGGGAACTCTAAAGAAGTATCCGATCTCGTCGCCCAAAATCAGCTCGATATTGGACTAATTGAATCTAAATACCGAAAAAAAGGGTTAGTGATAGAACCGTTCGCAACCGATACATTACACGTATTTGTTTCACCGATGCACCCTTTAGCTCAGAAAGAATGTATATCGTTAGAAGATTTACAAGAAGTAACGTGGATTGTTCGAGAAGAAGGTTCTGGAACGAGAGAAGCCGCGGATATGTTGTTTCATTACTTAGGTCTTGAAGATGTCAATATAATGGAGTTCGGAAGTACACAAGTTATAAAAGAGTCCGTTGAAGCAGGCTTAGGAATCACATTTCTATCTCAATGGACGGTTCGAAAAGAATTGATGTTAAATACATTAACGATGCTCCCTGTCCGTCATACCCCGTTTGCTCGTTCATTTTCACTCGTAAAACCGACCTCTACTTTTGAAACAAAGGCCGTGACGGTCTTTACTGATTTATTAATAGAAGAAATGAGGAAGTAAAGGCTAGGGAAACAAAAAGAGTAGTCTGATAAGGTTCTTAACCTACCGACGGCAGTTAGAAACAGTACGAGCTGAAGCTAGAAAGGCCTTCTTTGAGGAAAGCATCAGCCATCAGAAGAGATGAACCGATTTTTATTTACGATAAAAAAGAGGCTGTACTTTTTGGACAGCCTCTTTCTCATTGTTACAGAAAGTTTAAGTTCAATAAAGTGTTAAAGTATTCTCTTTACCGTTTTTTTGGTGTCTAGCTCCAAGCGCCATCAGCTCGGGTCGCTTCGGCCCTGCTGTGGCGACGAAAGCCTCCTCGCAGGTCCTCCAGCGCCCTTCGCCGATAAGCGGACCCTTTGCGCTTTTCTATTAAAAGATAAAATGTGCAATTAATACAATGACAGGAAGTGTAATTAGTGTACGAATAATGAAAATAAGTACTAAGTCGACAAATGACACTGGAATTTTTGAACCTAATAGTAATCCACCCACTTCAGACATGTAAATGAGCTGAGTGACAGATACAGAGGCAACGATAAAGCGAGTCATCTCACTTTCAATTCCGGTTCCGATGATGGCTGGCAAGAACATGTCAGCAAATCCGATAATTAATGTTTCAGATGCTGCTTGCGCCTCAGGTACTTGCATTAGTTCAAGAAGTGGGATAAATGGTACGCCTAACCATTTAAATACTGGTGTAAACTCTGCAATGATAAGAGCAAGTGTACCTAATGCCATAACGATAGGAGCAACACCCATCCACATATCAATGACATTTTTAGCCCCTTGATTTAAGAAGTTTGTAAAACTTTTGTTTTTCTCCGCAGCTTTTACAGCTTGTGAAATACCAAAGGAAAAAGAATTATACCCTTCAGGAATGACTTCATCTGTACCTTCAGCTTTTTTCCCTTGATAGTACGTATTCGGCTTACGAGATAGCGGTGGAATACGTGGCATAATAATCGCAGCTACGAATCCTGCAGCTAAAATCGTGAAGTAAAACGGAACAAACATATGCCCTAAACCAATTTCTGAAATGACAACTAAGCTAAATGTGATCGAAACGACAGAGAATGTTGTACCGATAATAGCCGCTTCACGTTTCGTGTAATAGCCTTCTTCATATTGTTTGCTCGTTAAAAGAACACCAATCGTTCCATCTCCTAACCAAGATGCAACACAATCAATAGCAGAACGGCCTGGTAGTTTAAATAGCGGACGCATGACCTTTGTTAAAAGTGCACCGAATAATTCTAATAAACCGAAGTTTAATAGTAATGGTAAGAATAAACCTGCGAATAAAAATACAGCAAATAATACAGGGAGTAACCCTTCAAGTAGTAACCCACCTGTTCCTTCAGACCAAATGGCTTCAGGACCAATTTTGTACAACGTCATGACCGCAAAGATTACCGCTAAAATACGAGCGACAACCCAAACGATGTTAACATCAAATAACGTGACCCAAAAAGGACGATTCATGATAAAAGAAGGTCTGAATAACTTTGTAACGATAGTCCCTACTAACGTGAGTGTAATAATCACAGTCATAATAGCTGGGATTGAAGAACCTAAAAGATTTTGTAACCATCCAGATAGAATAGCGATAGGGATAGTTACATTCCCATCATAAGAGATTGGTATCATAAATAGGCTTATACCTATTAAAGACGGAATAAGGAAAAGTAAAAGGCCTTGTAAAGATAATTTATTTTCCAAGGTAACAGCTCCTTTACACACAAATTTATAATTATGAAAGCAAACTTATTTTAATACAATAATATGCATTTTCACAAGAGGGAATTTAATAAATGTAAAATTTTTATTAAGTATGGAGAAAACAACTGATAGAAAGCGCTTTCTTAAGTCAAAAAGAATTATAACAAATATTCTTAAAAATTAAAACGTTTACAAAACATTATTTTAAAATAATTCAGAAAAATAGAACCGATTACATGATATAAAGTAAAGGAAAAGGTACAATAGAGGAAAAACGACTGGGAGGAGAAAAATGATGAACGAAGTCATTCAAACGCTCTTGAATCACCGATCTATTCGAAGCTTTACAGAAGAGGCGTTGTCAGAAGAACAAATTCGTTTAATTGTTCAAAGTGCCCAACAAGCATCCACTTCAAGTTATATGCAAGCATACTCCATTATCGGTGTGAAAAAGAAAGAGACAAAAGAAAAATTAGCTGAGCTTGCGGGGAACCAATCGTATGTGGCCCAAAATGGTCACTTATTCATTTTTTGTGCAGACCTTTATCGTCATGAATTGGCCAGTCAAATGGAGGGAGTTGATGTAAAGGACTCCTTACAATCAACAGAAAAATTTATGGTTGCGTTAATTGATGCTGCATTAGCTGCTCAAAATGCAGCCATAGCCGCTGAGTCTATGGGGTTAGGAATCTGCTATATCGGCGGTATTCGAAATAATAGCGAAAAAGTTAGTGAGGTTTTAAAGCTTCCAAACCTTGTGATCCCGCTCTTTGGTCTAGTCGTTGGTTACCCTTCAAGGCAATCAAGCCAAAAGCCACGCCTACCACTGGGACATATATATCATGAAGAGCACTATGAGCAAAATACTGATTCGTACATAGAAGAATTAGAGACATACAATGAAATCATTCAAACTTATTACAAGGAAAGAACGAATGGAGTACGTTCTGACACGTGGACACAACAAATGACAACAATGTTAGCCCAACCTAAGCGACTATATATGAAGGAATTTGTTCAAAAAAGAGGGTTTACACTAAAATAATAGTTCGTTAGAGGCTGTCAGAAAAATTCTTTAAAAGGAATGATGGACGAAAAGACGCGGAAAGCGAATTTAATTTACGATAAAAAAGGCTGTACTTTTGAACAGCCTTTTTTTTGTTGTTACAGAAAGTTTAAGTTCAATAAAGTGTTAAAGTATTCTCTTTACCGTTTTTTTTTGGTGTCTAGCTCCAAGCGCCATCATCCCGGGTCGCTTCGGCCCTGCTGTGGCGACGGAAGCCTCCTCGCAGGTTCTCCAGCGCCCTTCGCCTAAGGACTTGCGCTTTGAGCTTTTCTTATGTCAAAAAGCGGGTATAAACAAATTGTGAACGAAATAATTCTTAAAAAATTATTTTATTCCAAAAATATTTTCCAATGATACAAATACATTCCAAAAAACAAAGGATGTAAGCGTAATTATTTCCTATTAAGGGTTTTATTTACCTAATTTGTGTCGGAAATGTGACGGAAATTTTACAAAAATATTATTGATTTTTGAATGTTTCTTGAACATAGCTAATTTTTGAGGTAATTTGTGATATATTTCACTTATTAAGACGAAAAGTTGCTTTACGATAGTTGATTTGTGATTTGAAAATAGATGTGTTGGAGAGGAAAGGAGAGTGAACAGCAGTGTTACAAAAAATGAAAGTTTATGCATTAGCACTGGTTGGCCTTATGTCGCTTTTTCTAGCTGGATGTAGCGATTACGTCATGTTCGATCCAAAAGGTCCGATTGCGGAAACTCAACGTGACTTAATCATGTACTCCATTTGGTTTATGTTATTCATTATGGTTGTTGTGTACGTAATCTTTGCGTTTGTGTTGGTGAAATATCGTGACCGCAAAGGATACAATGCGAAAGACCATGATCCGCATATGCACGGCAGCTTAAAGCTTGAAATTATCTGGACAGTTATTCCACTACTAATTGTTATCGCATTGGCTGTTCCGAATGGTAAAGCCTTATACGAATTTGTCAATCCACCAGAATCTTCTGCAGGAAAAGAGCCGATTGTAATTCATGCTACGGCAGTAGACTGGAAATGGATTTTTAGCTATGAGGAAGAAAATATTGAAACAGTTAACTATGTTAACGTTCCAGAAGATACACCAATCTTGTTTAAAGTAACAGCTGCAGATTCGATGGCGTCTTTCTGGGTACCTCAGATTGGTGGCCAAATTTACGGAATGCCAGGAATGGTAAATAACTTATATTTACAAGCAGATGAGCCAGGTGAGTACGAAGGACGTAACTCGAACTTCACAGGTAGACAAATGACTCATCAAACTTTCCGTTTCGTTGCATTAGAAGAAGAAGAATACGCTCAATGGGTAAAAGAAACACAAGAAACGGCTCCTGAATTAACAGAAGTTCAGTACGAACAGTTAATCTTACCAGGTACGGTCGAAGAGATGACGTTCTCTAATACACACTTAGATATCGTAGACCACGGTGTGGACTCAGGTGTGTATGCTATGAACATTCGTGAAAAATACGGCGTAACAATTGATCCTCATGGGGCAGAATCACATGAAGAGAGCCATGATGAAGGACATGATGCTCATGAAGATCATGCAGATCATTCAGATGAAGAACACGCTCATCATGAATAAGAAAGGAGGAAGACAGCATGTTTCAATTTATTAAAGATAACTTAATTTTGAATGACCCGTTAATTATCGGGGCGAACATTTCCATCGTGTTAACGGTTATCGGGATTGTATCGGCTTTAACGTATTTCAAAAAATGGAAATGGCTTTGGACAGAGTGGTTGACAACGGTTGACCATAAGAAAATCGGGATTATGTATATTATTGCTGCGATCCTCATGCTTTTCCGTGGGGGAGTCGATGCCCTATTAATGAGAGCGCAGTTAACGGTACCAAATAACGAATTCTTATCTTCTCAACATTACAACGAGATCTTTACAACACATGGTACCATCATGATTATTTTTATGGCGATGCCATTTATTATGGGTTTAATGAACGTCGTTGTACCTTTACAGATTGGTGCACGTGACGTAGCATTCCCATACTTAAACGCACTTAGTTTCTGGTCGTTCTTCTTCGGAGCAATGTTATTTAACATTTCATTCGTATTCGGAGGTTCTCCTGATGCGGGATGGACGAACTACGCTCCGCTAGCAATCGAAGGAAGTCCTGGACCAGGAATTAACTACTATTTATTAGGTTTACAGATTTCAGGTATCGGTACTCTTTTAACAGGTATTAACTTTATCGTTACGATTATTAAAATGCGTGCTCCTGGTATGACGCTTATGCGTATGCCGATGTTTACTTGGACGACATTAATTACAGCATTTATTATCGTATTCGCATTCCCAGTATTAACGGTAGCATTAGCATTAATGACATTTGACCGTTTGTTTGGCACACACTTCTTTACACTAGCAGATGGCGGTATGCCAATGCTTTGGTCGAACCTTTTCTGGATTTGGGGACACCCTGAAGTGTACATTGTTATCTTGCCAGCTTTCGGTATTTTCTCTGAAATTATTGCTGCTTTTGCAAGAAAAACGTTATTCGGTTATAAATCAATGGTCATTTCCATTGTGACGATTTCTTTACTAAGCTTTATCGTATGGGTTCACCACTTCTTTACAATGGGTGGTAGCGCAGCGGTAAACAACGTATTCTCCATTACAACAATGGCGATTTCCATCCCAACGGGGATTAAGATCTTTAACTGGTTATTTACGATGTATAAAGGTCGTATTGAATTAAAGACGCCTATGTTATGGGCTGTTGGATTTATTCCAACTTTCGTAATCGGTGGGGTTACAGGTGTTATGCTTGGTATGGCAGCTGCTGACTTCCAATTCCATAACACTTATTTCTTAGTGGCACACTTCCATTACACATTAATTGCAGGTACGGTATTTGCGTGTTTTGCAGGTCTTGTGTTCTGGTATCCAAAAATGTTTGGTCATCGATTAAACGAACGTATCGGAAAATGGACGTTCTGGTTATTTACAATTGGATTTAATGTATGTTTCTTACCGCAATTCCTATTAGGATTTGATGGTATGCCACGTCGTATTTACACGTACGGTCCTGAACAAGACTGGACATTCTTAAACGTTGTATCTACGATTGGTGCGATTGGAATGGGTCTTGGATTCTTAGTTCTAGTTTACAACGTGATTTACAGCTATCGTTTTGCTGAACGCGATGCAACAGGTGACCCTTGGAACGTCGGTCGTACGTTAGAGTGGGCTACGACATCAGCTGTGCCACCGCACTATAACTTTGCGGTTGTTCCTGAAGTAAAAGGCTTAGACGCGTTCTTAATCATGAAAGAAGAACAAAAAGCCGGCAAACAGCCAAAAGTCGAATACAAGCCAATTCACATGCCAAGCTATGTTGCTACTCCATTTATTATGTCTGTCTTCTTCTTTGTCGCAGGCTTCGGTTTAGTCTTCGAATTATGGTGGATGGCGATCTTAGGTGGAGCAGGTACACTTGGTTGTATGGTATATCGTTCATTACGTTCTCATATTGAAGACGAAGGTTTCTATGTGAGTGTGGAAGAGATTTTGGAAACTGAAAAAATTGATCACTATAAGGAGGCGTGAGGTAATGGCACATACGAATGAACATGTAAGTCCTAACACGCCCTTGGAATATCGCTCGAGCATTGGCCGATTAAATATATTCGGATTCTGGATTTTCTTGGGTGCAGAGGTTGCATTATTCGCGACCATTTTTGCGACATACTTTACGATTTACGGTTATACAGTTGGTGGGGAGCATGGACATCATTCTGTCCATGGTCCAATGCCAGGTGAGCTTTTTGAGATTGAAGGCACACTTATTATGACGTTAATTCTATTAACGAGTAGTTTTACGTGTGGATTAGCCATTCATGAAATGCGTAAGCAAAACGTTAAGTGGATGAATTTCTGGCTCATCGTTACGTTACTGTTCGGTTTAGCGTTTTTAGTGATGGAAATTCAAGAGTTTATCCATTATGTACATGAAGGTGCGTCATTAGGTACAAATGCATTCTGGTCGTCCTTCTACATTTTAACGGGAACACACGGATTGCACGTTACGCTTGGAATTGGTTGGATGATTTTAATCCTTCTTCAAGTTATGAAAAGAGGTTTAACACCTGATACGGCGAAGAAAGTCTTTATCTCCAGTTTATACTGGCACTTCTTAGACTTCATTTGGATCTTCGTGTTCACAGGCGTTTACCTATTAGGATTGGTGGGATCTTAATGAAACAGAATGATAATCATAAATTCCCGTGGTCACATATCGTCGGTTTTGTACTTTCCATTGCCTTGACGTTTTTAGCGATTGGTGTTGCACTATACACTGATTTATCTATGACGGCTATCGTCATTATTATCTTCTTATTTGCTTTCTTACAAGCAGCTGTGCAGTTATTTATGTTCATGCACATCAAAGAAGGCGATGGCTCATGGCAAGTCTTAAAAATGGCATCAGCAGCCTTCATTGCTATTGTTATTGCATACGGCTCTTATTGGGTTATGACAAATATGCACTAAAATGATAGAAGCAGTCTTCGTTTGAAGACTGCTTTTATTCTTTTCGTATCATTTTTGAGAAGTGTCCGTATCATGAAAAGTCACAAAATATTTGGAAGTCTACTTTATTTTTCATTTTTTAGGAGTAGGCATGTGTATAACATGTGATTCTGTGGATATTATGTGGAAAACTATAAATTAGTGATAAATATATTTTGTAGGGAACGTTTGTACCCACACAAAATGTGGGTAGTTTCTGTGGGTATGTGGATAACTTCTGTGGATAAACTGTTTGTATGTTGTTGATTTCTTATGAATAAGTTGGTGAGTTTTGTCACATTTTGTTGAACAATAGACATTTACGTAGAAAGAAGTATAATGTAAGATGGTTTGCCTTTTGCTAATGTGAAGGGCTTTTTTGATAGAAAACTTATCCACAACGATGGAAGGATTACGTTTTTATAGATGTTATTTGGAAGGTGAAGGAGGGAGAATGGTGAATACGATTTATGCCCAAAGTGAGTATTTACACTTTGTCTCTCAATTATTTGAGGAAGGACTGGTGGACGAAGAGGATCGTGATATTGTCGAACTCATCTTACCCGATCGATTAAAGCGTCTATACGATGTGTTAAATGAGCGGACAAGGTACATTTCTGTCCTAACAGAGGCAGTGGACGATGGCCATAATCAAGCAGCCGTGCTTCGCTCTGCAGATGCGTTTGGTATTCAAGATACAACCGTTGTAACGGGTCGAGCGGCATTTGCACCAAACGACCTTGTAACGAGAAGTGCAGATAAATGGTTAACCATCCATCATAAGCCGACAATTGAGACGGCCATCGGTGATTTGCGCCAGCAAGGATATCAAGTCTTTGCTAGTCATTTATCGGAAACAGCTGTACCGATTGAAAACCTCGATATATCCAAGCCGACCGTTCTTATTTTCGGAAATGAACATCAAGGCGTTTCAAAAGAAGCAATTGATCTAGCGGATGGTACCTTTATCATTCCAATGAGAGGGTTTGTACAAAGCTTGAACATATCTGTTGCAGCGGCGCTTGCGATGAGAGAGTTGACAGAGCGTGCGAAAAAAGAAGTAGGATCCGCCTACTACTTAACACACGAAGAGAAAAAAGAATTGTTCCGTGACTGGATGATTAAGTCGTTAAATAAAAAAGTTCGACAAATGATTCTTGATAAAAAACAGCTATATCATTATTAAAAAAGTGGAGAAACGCTCTCCACTTTTTTCTATTAATCTTCTTACCGTTGCTTTAGCTTTGAAAAGACGATTTTTTCCCATACCCTCCATGGTAAAATCGTTTTTAAGATGAGTGCTGCTTTGACACCTCTTCCAATCGGATAACGAAGCTTATGTAATGCTCTTTTTTGACAAAGAGTGACGATGAGGCTAGCGACATCTTTTGGGTCTCCAAATGTTTTTTCTTCGTTTTTAAGTTGGTTTAGTAACTGTTGTAAATAAAAACGATATGGTGAGTCGGCAGGGCTCTTTTTAGCAATGGTATCGACGACATCCCAAATGCTTGTATCGTATGAGCCAGGCTCAATTAAGGCGACATCAATTCCGAAAGGTTTTAGTTCAAGCCGTAAGCTTTCGGAATAGCCTTCAACGGCGTATTTCGATGTAACGTATGGAGATAAGGCAGGAAAACCCACCCTTCCAGAGATGCTACTCATATTAATGATTTTTCCTGACTGACGTTTTCTCATATAGGGGATGACTAATTTCGTTACCGCAATTAAACCAAAAACATTCGTGCTCCATTGTTGCTCAAATTGTTTTACGGTTAGTTCTTCGACAAAGCCACCTTCTGCGAATCCGGCGTTATTAATTAAAATATCAATGCCATCTACCGATTTGAGCCACTCTTTTAATGTTGCAAGATCTGCTGGGGACGTGACGTCTAATGGTAGAATGGTGATTCGATCCTTCACATTCGCTTCATGCGCCTGTTTTAAAAGGTTGTCTTTCTTGTCTAAATTTCTCATCGATGCGTATACATGAAAGTTTGCTTTCGCTAATTCAATAGCCGTTAGCAATCCAAATCCACTTGACGCACCTGTAATGAATACAGTTTTACTCAATTGAAATAATCCTCCGTCTCTAGCATGTATTAAAACTGAATCTAAATACAAATAGCCCCAGAAAAACAGGGGCGAATCAAACTTCTCGTAAGCTTTAAATCTTTGTTAAAAATGTCTTAAATTAATCACTACCAGAAGCCATTATGTCTTCTTCTATGTAGGCGATGACAGCTCCTGGGACGACAGTATCTCCTTCCCTTACAGCATAGCCGTTAATGATGCCACTTACGCCTACTCGGAGTTGTATCTCTTGTCCATCTTCAGTCTGTAATAATAAGAATGGTTCCCACTCGTAAATGCGCGATTCGGCTGGTAGTAGAATGGCTTTAATCCTACCGTAAGAAGGGCTTGTCACAATTTCTTTGTTCCCCCAACGGTTCGTCATGACATCCTTATTTAACATTTTACATCATCACTCCTTTTTTGTATTACTCGTTACGTAAAGCTGGAAGCAAATGAAGGAAAAAACGAAGGTTTGTTCGAATGAATGGTATTGTTGTGTGGGTAAAGAAGAGCATACATTTCTTATCCATAGTAAAGGCTGAATTTCCAAGAGGTCTTGTTGCAGTGGTCAACTGTATAGACACACTTACCCCATACATATTCGACTTGTTTTCAACAAATACCTGTTATTTTTAGAAAAATTGTTCCATGTGAAACATTGTCGAACAGTGGTTATTGATGTCGTTTTGACAAAGGATTGGGCGAGCCGTATGATGTTCATAGTGTAGAAATGTGGAAGGAGTTTCAGCGATGAAGCAAGTGTTGAAGGATAGTTGGTGGGAGCAACTAAAAGATCAATTTGAACAACCCTATTATCAATCTTTGCGCGAATTTTTGAAGAGAGAATATGAGGAGCATACGGTGTATCCGAATATGTATGATATTTTTAATGCGCTCCATTTTACCCCTTTTGAAGATGTGAAAGTAGTCATTTTAGGTCAAGATCCATATCATGGACCAAATCAAGCGCACGGTCTAAGCTTTTCGGTCAAACCGGGTGTATCACATCCCCCATCATTACGAAATATTTTTCTTGAGTTGCAACAAGATTTAGGATATGAACCACCCAACCACGGGTATTTAGTGAAATGGGCGAAACAAGGAGTCCTTTTATTGAATACGGTGTTAACAGTGAGAAGAGGCGAAGCCAATTCACACAAAGGGAAAGGATGGGAATTGTTCACAGATGAAGTCATTCGGAAGTTAAATGCACGTCCAAAACCGATTGTCTTTATTTTATGGGGGAGACATGCCCAAGCGAAAAAAGAAATGATTGATACAACCCGTCATTTTATTATCGAATCGCCCCATCCATCACCATTTTCAGCTAATCGTGGCTTTTTTGGAAGCCGCCCTTTTTCCAAAACAAACGCCATATTAAAAGAGTTAAATGAAACAGAAATTGATTGGAGAATAACCGACGAGGATCAAGCGGAGTGATAAAGCCTCCAAGAATGCACATTCTTGGAGGCTTGTTTTTACTTAATCGCATCTTCGATAAACTGAGGGAGCTTAAAGCATCCTTCTAGAAGATCTTGACTCACATATTTCGTCTCTTTGTCAAAGTTTTGAACATGGATGTTTTCGTACTTTTTAGAACCGATTGTAAAGCTCCAAAGTCCTCCTGGGTATGTTGGAACAACCGCTGTATACGGCTTGACAATCGGGAATAACGAAGATAGGTGGGCATGAGATTGTTTGAAAACGTCCAAATGAAAAACGGGTGATTGACTTTGACAAACCATTAAGCCATCTTCTTTTAGCGCTTTCTTTAGATGGCTGTAGAATGATTTAGAAAATAATTGTTCAGCTGGTCCGATAGGGTCAGAAGAATCGACAATAATGATGTCATACTCATTTTCTTTTTCAGCTGCATATTGAACCCCGTCAATATATAAGAAATTGACACGTGGGTCGTTTAAATTACCTGATACTTCAGGTAAATACTCTTTACAAGCTTTTACGACGAGTTCATCAATTTCGACCATATCGATTTCTTTTACATTTGGATATTTACAAACTTCACGAGCAACCCCACAATCACCGCCACCGATGATGAGAACTTTTTCAGGATTTGGGTGAATACTAAGTGGAATGTGTGAAATCATCTCGTTATATATATATCCATCAGATGAAGTTGTTTGAACAACGCCATCTAATACAAGCATGCGTCCGAAGTCGTATGAGTCCAACACCATAACATGTTGGAAAGGAGACTTTTCTGAATAAAGTACCTCTTTAATCCGGTAACTAATTTTTAAATTGTCCCTTTCATCCTCTGTTAGCCACATATCGTTACCGATCTTTTGAAAGTATTGTGTTGTTTCCATGTGTACCTCCTCTTCCAATTTCAAACTGACATACGTTCCCTATTTTACAAAACAAGAAAGGGGTTGTGAATAGTTACAGTATTGTGGAAAATAGATTGTATGCATGTAAGAATAGAATAGGACTAGTTTAACCTAAATGAAGTAAATTCTTTCGAAGGATAGGAGGGAACTCGGTTGAATATCCCGATTAAAAATATTTTGTCGAAGATCGAACAAGAAGCGATAAAAGCGAAAGGTAGTCTGTCTCGAGATGAAGTAGAAGCGAGACTTTTAGTTATACGTTCCTTATGTGATGTAGTTTTGGAAACGAAGGAAGAACAGAATGACTTTACCGAGATTCAAGATACAACTAAAACAGAAGATTTTTCTTCGTTAGAGCTGGAAAAAATGATGGGTATTCAAAAGCCGAAAAAACCGTCGTTAACTTCTACTCGGGTCGTAGAAGAGGATGGAGCTAATGGCGACTCTATATTTGACTTTTGATGATTGGACGTTTTAACCGTCGGTTCTTTGTGACGAAAATCGGTCAATTTCGTAAGTCCAATTTCATTCAAAAGATGAATCATGTATGATGGAAGATGTATGGGAATTGAACAATATTCATTAAAGGCAGGGAATGATGGTGAAACTGTTTCTTATATTAGGTGCAATTAACGCATTTCTGACGGTCGCATTAGGGGCGTTTGGCGCTCACGCGTTGGAAGGAAAAATTCCTCAAAAATATATTGAGACGTGGCAGACAGGTGTACAATATCAAATGTTTCATGCGCTCGGATTATTCGTTGTTGCTTTTGTGATGGACAAACTGCCACAAACAAGCCTTGTTACGTGGGCTGGCTGGCTCATGTTTGTGGGGATTTTATTGTTCTCTGGTAGCTTGTATGTCTTAAGTTTGACGCAAGTGAAAGTATTAGGAGCGATTACGCCACTTGGCGGGGTCTCTTTTATCGTAGCTTGGATTTTATTAATGGTTGCAGTATTTAAGTATTTGTAATGAAAAAAGGGGCTGTACTTTTTTGGCAGCCCCTTTTTTCGTACCTTATTCAATTTTAAATTGAGAAACGCTTTTTGTTAGTGCTTCAGAGGACGCGCGCTGTGAATCTGAAATGGAAGAAATGGTTTTAGCAGCTTCCATATGTTCTGCGGACATCTGAACAGCTTTTTGTAGTAGTTCATCTGTTTTGGCGATGGCCTCTTTTACGTCATTAATGGATGCCGTCACTTCTTCTGTACTAGCCGACATATGTTGTCCTGTAGCGGAAACTTCTTCAATGTGTGATGCAACGTCTTTTGTAGATTGTAAAATTTCTGTGAATGAGCTTTGTACTTGTTCAAATAATTGAACTCCGCTTCGCACTTCTTCCACCGCTTTTTGGACCGAGTCGATGGATTCATCAACGTAAAGATGTATACTGTCGATAATGGACGAGATCTCTGAGGTGGATTTCGTCGTTTCCTCTGCTAATTTACGAACTTCATCGGCAACGACTGCGAAGCCTTTTCCATACTCTCCCACCCGCGCCGCTTCAATGGAAGCATTTAAAGCAAGTAAATTTGTTTGGTCAGCAATGTCTTGAATGACAGAGATGACTTTCGTAATTTGCTTTGACTCTTCTTTTAATTTTTTCATTGTGTCGCTCGTATCATTTACATTATTGGCCATATGATGTAGCTGATTCATAGCATTTTTCATACTCAATAATCCATGATCCGCTTTTTGAGCCGTGTTTTGCGAAGTGTCAGAAACAAGGAAAGAGTGCTCTGCGACTTGTTGGATGCCAGAAGCTAACTCATTTAAAGCAAATGCACCTTGATTTAATTGTTCAAGCTGCATCGATGATCTCTCTGCAATTTCGACTAAATTTTGTTCAAACTGCTGACTCTGTTGGACCATGTCATTCGTCAGATGAGCAAATTTCTGAGAGGATTGTAACGTAACATTCGTAGACGACTGAACGTCTTTCATAATGGATTGCATGTTTTCCATCATTTTATTAAACTCGTTCGACAGCTTCGAAATCTCATCTCTTCCTTTTGTATGTAGTCGGAAGGTCAGATCACCTGTTCCATTGGCAAGCTCTTGTAGCTTACCTGTAAGAGTATGAATTGGTTGGAGTAAGTAGCGACTTGTGAAAAACGTAATGATAATGACCCCCGCTAACGTTAGGATGCCTGTTACGATAACATCAGAAACCATGGAGCGTTTCGTTTCATTTATAATTGATAAGTCTTTTGCAATTTGGATAACCCCGTACACTTCATCACCCGACAGATTGTATAAAGGTGAATACAGCATAAGTTGGTGATCCTGTGTCTGACTAATTTCTTCGGATTGGAGGATGCTTTGGTAAAGTTCTTCATCCAGCTGTTGTTGTAAGGACTGGATGTTGGTTTGAATTAATTGGTTTTGCTCGTAAAAAGCAAGTTGAGCCCCAGTTAGGCTTTCGACTTGTTGGAGCATGTCTTCATTGATGTTAAACCCGAGCTGTAACGTTCCTACTACATTTTGTCCATCTTTTATCGGTACGAATGCTCTGACCGCTAACCCGCTACTACCGAATTCCAAGCCAGCTACTTCGTTTCCTTTCAGAGCCGCTTGAATACCTGGGTTATCTCCTTTATCGTCTCCGAACTTTTCTTGGTTGTGTAAGCGAGTGATAACAACCCCACTTTCGTCACCAAATTCAAAAACGGAAATGCCTTTTTCTTTATTTAGTAAGGTATATGTATTGTTCATTAAAGAATCAAGCTTTGCCTTATCTTTAGACTTGATAGCATCAGTTAGTTCGCTCGCTTGAGAGAAGCTATTGGCGAGACTAAGCGCATCTTGCTTTAATAAATGAAAGTATTCATCAATGGAGGTTCGTGTTTGCTGAACGTCCTCCTCAATCATCGTCTCCAAGCTAGAATTGGATTGATAGATGAGGATTGAAGAAATGATTAAAATTGGAATAAGTGATAGTGCAAGGATAGATAAAAACAATTTTTTTCGTATCGTATTTGTCATTGAAAACCCCTTCTTTTTTTCTAAATTCTAATCCTATTATTATATCGGTATTGTATTGGGGTATTTTGAGAAGGCCCTTTTCTAAAAGACTTTCGAATCCGAAAACAGTTTTTGAAAATAATATAAATTTTAAAACATAAAGACAGCTGTTAACTTGAGGTGGGTCTCATGAAAAAAGGATGCTCCTATGAAAAGAGCACCCGAGAAGAAACAGTTATTCTACTGCATTCTCTAATAGTGTTATCGCGGCGTCATTGCTTGTTGCACTTATTTCAGCGAGAATTCCGTTAGGCAGGGTAAGCATCGGGTCTGTATGACCGAAATCTACATTCGCAATGATAGGGAAGTCGTAGCCCCTTGTTGTTACCTTCAAAATTTCGGAAAGTGGATAGTCATCGTGAAAAGGAACGTCTGGATGAAAGCGTCCGATGACCAACCCGCTTATTTCCTCAAAGGCTCCCATGTTTCTCAACTGCGTTAAGTAACGATCGAACGTAGCGGCTTGTTCGGTTTCATCCTCTTCTAAGAAAAGGATACGTCCTTTAAAGCTAGGGAGGTAAGGGGTACCGGCCGCTAAAAGCATCGTTCCTAAATTTCCTGCTAAAATTCGACCCGTTGCTTGTCCTTCACGAATGACGGTTGGACCTTCGTTGCGAGTTTGTTTTCGTGGTCTCACGTCTTCTTTGTCCCACATGAGACGTTCAAAAACCCAATGGTCACTAGCCTTTAGTTCTAGTTGATCTGACGGTTCTTCCACAAGATTAGTAAAATAGTTTTTCGTGTATGGTAATAGCCCGCCATATTCCCCAAACTGTGGTAAAAGGGCAGGACCTAAAAATGTTACGAGGTTGCTTCGTTGATGAATGGCGTGCAATACAGCGGTAAAGTCGCTGTAGCCGATGATAATCTTCGGATTTTGTTGAATGAGTTCATAGTCGAGAGCGTCTAGCAGTTGATTGGAATTATGTCCTCCAATCGTGTTAAGGACAACCTTTACATCCTTGTCTATTATCATTTCATGAAAATCTTCTAATCTTTCTTCAATTGTTCCAGCCAAATGTCCTTTCTTCTTTGTTGCATGTTTGCCAATTTTAACTCGATAGCCAATCTCCTCCAGTGCTTCGATTCCTCGATGAAATCGGTTTGGACAAAGGGCTGCAACTGGTGATGATGTCGACACGATTCCGATGGTATCTCCTTTTTTTAGCCTTGGTGGCTTCAGCATACGTCATCCCCCCATGAAGTTTTAAGTATTATACCAAATTTGGTAATACTTGCACATTAAATGTTCACGAAGATGACACAATGACTGAAAAAGGTGTGACAAATCTCACAGAGCCCGGGTGTTGATTTAACTAGAATGAAACTAGAGATTGGGAAAGGTGGGTGAGGTAGGTGCAGCATCCGTTAGCTACTAAAAAGCATGTAGAGCTAAAGAAAGTAAATCAGGAGCCTAATCTATACGGAACGTTTATTTCGGTTTTAATGGTCGGTGCTTTTATTTGTATGGCGTGGTTTGGTGCTTATTATTTGTTTTTAACTCGATAAGAAAGGGGATGAAAATATGCATATGCATAAACTTGAGAAGGCATGGTTAACCATTGGTGTGGCTACGCTCATCTTATTTTTAGGAATTGTTGGGGTTGGTGCTTTTGCACACGGGAATGAACCGCCAAGTGATTTGACGACAATTGATCCAGCGAAAGTTGATGAAACTCCCCCCTTTAATGAGCCTGGCCTCAAGCAAATTGGTGAAAAAGAGTATGAATTAATTCTAGTGTCACAAGCCTTTTCGTTTTCACCGAATGAAATCGAAATTCCAAAAGGGGCAACGGTTCACATAAAGGTTACAAGTAAGGATGTCGTTCATGGTTTAGAAGTGGTAGGGACGAATGTCAACATGATGGTGACGCCTGGACATGTGAACTCTCTCACATATACATTTAAGGAAACAGGGGACTATTTAATCTTATGTAACGAATATTGTGGAGTCGGTCATCAAGTAATGAGTGCGAATATTGAGGTGGTAGACGAATGAGTGAGGTTGTCATCAATAAAAAAGATGGGAAGATTGCGTTAGCGAATATTGGGGTTTCGTTTGTCGCATTATTTTTAGGGGCCGTTGCAGGCCTTTTACAAACGTTTGTCAGAAGCGGTCAACTGGAGCTTCCAGCTGGTATTGGATACTATCAATTACTGACGGCTCACGGCGTTCTTTTAGGTCTCGTATTTACAACGTTTTTTATCATCGGTTTTTTATACGCATCCATTAGTCGGACAACGGGGCGATTGACGTCTGTCTCATATCGCCTTGGATGGGCAGGCTTTTGGCTGATGTTTATCGGAACATTCATGGCGACGGTCATGATTTTACTCAATAAAGCGACGGTGCTTTATACGTTTTATGCTCCTTTACAGGCCTCACCATGGTTTTATATCGGTTTAGCACTAGTCGTCGTGGGGAGTTGGTTATGTGGCGGAGGAATGTTTCATCAATATACTTCATGGAAAAAAATGAATAAAGGAAAAACATCTCCTCTCATTAGTTTTATGGCTGTTTCGACGCTGATTTTATGGATCATTGCGACAATCGGGGTGGCTGTGACGGTATTATTTCAATTCATTCCATGGTCGTTCGGTTGGGTTGAGGAAATCAACATATTATTGAGTCGCACGTTATTCTGGTATTTCGGACATCCACTCGTTTATTTTTGGCTACTCCCAGCGTATATGTGTTGGTATGTTGTCGTACCAAAAGTGATTGGTGGGAAAATTTTTAGTGACTCATTGGCACGATTAGCATTTGTATTATTTATATTATTCTCTATGCCAGTAGGGTTTCACCACCAAATTTTAGAGTCTGGGATTGATTCGGTATGGAAGTTCGTTCAAATTGTCCTCACCTTTATGGTTATCATTCCATCTTTGATGACGGCCTTTGCTCTTTTTGCTACGTTCGAGCTAACAGGTAGAGAAAAAGGAGCGAAAGGATTGTTTGGTTGGTTGAAAAAGCTTCCATGGGGAGATGTGCGATTTTTCGCTCCATTTATGGGAATGCTCGTCTTTATTCCAGGTGGAGCTGGTGGAATGATTAACGCTAGTAACCAATTAAACCAAGTTGTTCATAACACGTTATTCATTACTGGACACTTCCATCTAACGGTTGCAACATCCGTAGCGTTAACGTTCTTTGGTATATCGTATTGGCTGATTCCACATTTAACGGGTCGCACCTTGACGAGGAAAATGAATAAACTCGGTATCATTCAGACCGTATTCTGGACAATTGGCATGTTCTTTATGTCTGGGGCGATGCATGCTGTTGGATTATTCGGGGCCCCTCGTCGCACCGCTTATACGACGTATGGTGATCACGCAGATGCCCTTTCGTGGATGCCTTATCAAACTGCTATGGCGGTTGGAGGCGCGATTCTCTTTGTTGCAATTTTACTAATGATTTACATCGTGATATACCTCGCTTACTGGGCACCAGTTGGTCACGAGGAGTTCCCGATTGGAGAAGTGAGTGAGAATGCGGAGACGACCCCGCTCATTTTAGAAAATTGGAAGCTATGGATTGGGATTTGTGTCGTGCTTATCTTATTAGCTTACACTGTCCCAGTTATGGATATTATTCAAAACGCACCACCTGGCTCACCGGGGTTCAAACTATGGTAATTTTAACAGAATTGTAATAGGACGAGACCACGAAGGTGCATACTCGGACCAGTGGAAAGTAAGTGTCTAAAAGTGAATCTAAGTATTTATAAATGGTTTTAAAAGCAATATTGTAAATGAAAAACCTAGCTTGAAGGGCTAGGTTTTTTTCTACCTTAAACACACAGAATTATCTGATAATGACCGTTTTTTGTTTTCCAAATGACAAAATTTACATCTGCTTAATAGTAGGTTTAATAATTTAATACTCGGGTAAAGTTCTATTCATGTTTTCCCTTTACAATCCATAAATGTAAATAAAGTTCCAATATATTTAGGGGGGAGTATACATATGAAAAAATGGCTGAAAGGGACCGCCGCCGTCCTTTTATCGACTACTTTGCTTTTTGGATGTTCTAATAGTTCACAAAGCTCGTTGGATCAAGATATTTCAGAAGCAGAGACTTCAAAAAACTTAATTATTTTAATTGGTGACGGAATGGGTCCTGCTCAAGTGACGTTAACTCGGCTGTATGCGCAAAAATATTTTGATCAGGACATGTTAACTTTAGATGAAATATTGGTTGGGACAAACTCTACGTTTGCTGGCGATAGCACGTATAAAGACGAATCTGGAGTTGTTACTGATTCTGCCGCTTCAGCTACCGCTTTTGGAACAGGTTTTAAAACATACAATGGCGCAATTTCTGTAACAAATGAAGAGGTCGCTCGTCCCATTGCTTCTGTTATTGAAGCAGCGGAAGCAGCAGGAAAAGCTACAGGCCTTATTTCTACAGCGCGAATTACACATGCTACTCCGGCAGCTTATGCAACTCATGTTCGTCAACGAAGTATGGAAAATGCCATTGCAGCACAATATGTTACATCTGGGGTTGATGTTTTACTAGGTGGAGGAGAACGCCACTTTGTAGCTACGGAAGAAGAGGCGAAATTTGGAAAAACAAAGCGGGAAGACGGATTAAATGTGATTGAACTGTTTCAAGAAAAAGGATATGAAGTTGTGACAAGTAGCGATGAGCTTGAAAAAGCAAAAGGAGAGAAGTTATTGGGACTTTTCAATGATAGTCACATTGCATACAACTTAGACCGCGAAGACACTCAAGTTCCGTCTTTAGCTGAACAGCTATCAAAAGCAATTGAAGTTTTAGAAAGAGAAGATGATGGATTCGTCATTATGGTAGAAGGTGGCCGCATTGATCACGCCGGACATGCTAATGACATTCATAGTGTCGTACAAGAGACATTAGAGTTTGATGAGGCGGTTAAAGTAGCGTTAGAATACGCGAAACAAGACGGAGAAACGTCTGTGATGGTGACAGCAGACCATGAAACAGGTGGATTAACAATTGGAAGCCGCAATGTATATGATACTTACTTTGATATCTTTAAAAAAGTTACGGCTTCTTCTGAAATCATTGGTAAAGAGTTAGAAGAAGCAGAAGACCGTGACGACGTTCGTAAAATTGTAGAGAAATATACAGGAATCAATGACTTAACGGAAGAAGAGGTCTCCCTCATATTGGACGGGAAAGAATGGGATGGAACGGAGTCTTCTTATGGTAGAGAAGGTGGGTTTAATGCCGTTATTTCGAAGCGAGCGTTAATTGGCTGGACCGGACATGGTCATACAGGGGTAGATGTGAGTGTCTATGCATATGGTCCAGTTGCACGTTATTTAACAGGTCATACCGATAATACAGACTTCGCGTTAGCAGGAGCGAAAGTAATTGGTGTTGATTTAGAGCAAGTAACGAAAGAGCTTCAATCTAAGTACCTTTATCCATCGTTTATGATTACACAAGATGAAAAAGTCGTATTCCCTGGACAATCTTTGGCAAAAGCGCTTGGAGTCAAAATCGAAATAAATGAACAGAATGCAACCGCTGTAATTGAAGGCCAAAAGTATGAAGGAGTCAAAGATCATAGTGGAATCTATTTCCCACTCGAAGTGTTTGAAGCTGCAACGGGTAAGGATTTAACATGGGATGCTCTATCAGAACGAATTGTCATTGAGTAATGATGAGCTTCAAGAAGGGGCAGAACTTTTACTGTCCCTTTCATTTTCAAGTAAGAGGTGATCTCGGCCGTGATAACCATACAAAATGTGAAAAAAAGCTTTAAGGTTCAAAAAGAACATATCCCGATTCTACATATTCCATCATTTTATCTTGAAAAAGGAAAACAAGTGGCGCTTATTGGTCCTAGTGGGTCAGGGAAAAGTACGCTTCTACATTTAATGAGTGGGATTTTAACACCTGACCAAGGAGATGTGATCGTCCATGGAGTGAATCTTGCAGCCCAGAGTGAAAAAATGCGGGACCGTTTTCGAGCTCAAAATATCGGCTATGTGTTCCAAGACTTTCATTTGATTAATAGTTTAACAGCTGAGGAAAATATTAAGCTGATGCTACCAAAAATGGCGAGAAGTGAACAAAAAGAGTTAGTCGAGCATTGGTTCCAAAAGGTTGGTTTGTATGAAAAGAGGAATCACAAGCCATCTGAATTATCGAGAGGTCAACAGCAACGTGTTGCTATTATTCGTGCCTTAATTCAATCCCCACCTATTGTGTTAGCGGATGAACCAACGGGAAGCTTAGACTTTGAAAATGCAACTCATATTATGAATCTTTTATTAACATTAGCAGAAGAACAGAACCAAACACTATTATGTGTCACGCACGATCCTTATCAAATTGAAAAATTCCATGAGATTATTCGCATGGAAGAAGTAAATGAAATCATGAATGGGAGAAAGATATCATGAGCTTGTTTCAATTCGTATGGCGTAACATCCTCTATAAGAAAGTTCTTTCTGTATTATCTATTGTTTCTGTTTCAGTTGGAGTAGCGCTTGTCATCTTTATTACATTAGCACACGACAGCATGGAAGAAGGAGCCGCTAAGGGGTATGGCCCGTATGAACTTGTCATTGGGGCAGAAGGATCTTCTACGCAGTTAGCGTTAAATACGTTTTATCATATCGGTGCTCCTACAGGTAATATCTCTTACGAAGTATATGAACAGGTAAAGGAAAGTGATTTAGCTGAAGTTGTTTACCCTTTGACAAAAGGGGACCATTATCAAGGACATCAAATCGTTGGAGTTCCCGTTGAATATTTAGCATCCCGTTACCCTCATGTCTCGCTTGCTGAAGGAAGTTTATATCAACAGACGGGAGAGGTGGTCATTGGATCGCAAATTGCTAAAGATTTAGAACTTCGTGTAGGGGATAAGTTTTACGGAAGTCACGGGCAAGTTTCAGCTCATAGTGATGACCATCATCAAGAACTTCTCTATCGTGTGGTGGGCATTTTACCGCCACTCCATACACCGGATGATAAGGCCATTTTTACAACAGTTGATCACGCATGGGTAGTCCATCATCAGGAGGAAGAAAGTGATCGTGAAAAAGAGGTTACGGCGTTAGTTGTTATTCCGAAAGGACTTATGGAGTTACAAACGTTAAAAAATTTTGCGAACGAAATGGATGGTGTCCAAGGCGTATATTCAAGTAAGGCGATGGCAGATGTTTTAAACATTGTTGATTATGGAACGAAAGCCATCCAAGTTATCACAAGCATTTGTATATTCATTGCTGCGATATCCTTAATGCTCTCGTTAATTGTGACGACTACAGATAAGAAAAAAGATATTGGGCTACTCCGATTAATTGGAAAACCAAAGTGGTATATTTGGGGGAGCGTTGTTCTAGAAGGCCAAATTTTGACAATAATAGGTTGTCTTTTTGGTATGTTATTAGGACATTTAACCAGCTTTTTATTAAATGATCTGTTTATTTCTTATGTAGGGATTCCATTACAGACTGGGTCCATTCGAAGCTTCGATGGATATATTCTGTTAAGTGCGATGATTATCGGTTTTCTTGCGTCGATATGGCCTGCTCTTCGCTCTTATCAAGTTCATCCGCTGACATTATTTCGCTAAGGAGGGGAAGTAGGTGAAATGGAGTCTCATAATCGTCTTATTGACAGGTTTTCTCGTTGCGTGTTCGGGCAATCAATCCACTGAAGAAAAGGCAACACTACAAGAATTAGTCTCAACCGAAGATGCCGAAATGGTAGAACAAGATGAACAAGACAGTGACGAAACGATTAAAGAAAGTCAGCCTATGATTAAACCATCATCAGGAAAAGAAACAGAAATTAAGTGGGATGAATTCTTTGATAACGAAAAGCAAGATAGACCTTCACAAAAATTTTGGGATCTTAAAGGACAGGAAGTCGTCATTCATGGCTTTATGGCCGAAGTGTTGTCACTTGAAAAAGGTTGGTTTTTGCTTATTCCTTCACCCGGCGCAGAATGCCCGTTTGATAATGGAGATGAATCGTACTGGAATAAAATCATGATTGTGTTTGTTGAAGATTCAAAAGGATTGCGGTTTACTGAAGGGCCACTGGAGGTTAGAGGAGTACTTGACGTAGGTGTCAAAGTAGATGAATCCAATTATAAGACGATGTTTCGATTATATAATGCAACGTTTCAATCCCTCAATTGAAAAATCCCCTGACGAACCCGATACGTCAGGGGATTTCATATTTTTACCTCGGTGAATAAGAAGACAAGCCGGTTGGGTATACATACTCAATTTCTTCATCAAATGTAATGTAATCTAGGTAAACCATAAGTAGTAAATATCGTTTTCCTGATTTAGGATCACTCAAGATAATATGATCACGGCCAGCTGCTTCGATGACGCCCTTAAATACCTTTGCATTCCATTGCTGATTATTTTCAAATGTCATATAAACAGTAGCGTGTTTACCACGGTTTAAGCGCAAAATATTCTCAATGTATGATTCCTCAAGCGGAAGCATGCCAGGTACGTATTGTCCAGCGGAAGTTCCTAGAACTTGAGGAGCTGCGCCTAATTGAGAGCCGCTTGGAGCGTAGAAGCCGTAAGGGGCTCCCATTGGCATTTGAGGCTGATATCCAGCCATTCCTTGCCCGTAATATGGAGTGGATTGTGACTGACTCGCTGTCTGGTTTCGCTTTTGATTATTTGAAGTCATAACAAGCCTCCTTATCATTTCTTAATAAACACTTGGACACGAGGATTGCGTAGGAAAATAAAAACAATGGGACTTGTAGCGTCCTGAATTGTACTGATTAAACCAAGTAGCAGGACAAGCGCCGTCAGGTCGGAAAAACCAAAGGGATACTTCACCGGGACGGTAGCGATCACCTTTAATGACCTTTCGAGCCAAATCAATCTCACTTTGTCTTGCTCCTTGATAAAAATAACCTTTTTGAGTTGCTTCAAATCCTCCAGGTGATTGGAATACCATTCGACGAATGTTTCGAATGTCTTTAAAATCGAGGCAATCAGCTCGAACGCGGTTTACACCAACATTGCCAACCAACAACATGCCAAGCTTCCCATCACCTTCTGCCTCCGCACGCATGAGACGGGCCAATAACTTCACGTCTTCTTCGTTATATGGGAATAACCGCCATAATCTCACCTACCTTTAACCGGAAGAGTCCGGTGCTAAAAAAGAGATGATTTGATAAAGATGGATTTAGCCATACTCATTCAAAGGTATGATGAAAAAGAAGTTTGTATGACTACATTTGTGAGGAAGTAAGTGTGGATAAAAAGAGGAAAGGGTGCCTAAAGCAATTAAGAGCTTTAAAGGCACCCCGAATCTCATTCATTATACATGTAGGTAAGCGGCTACTTTTTCTGGAAGTAAAATGTTTCCGACGAAGAATGAACCGAACTCTCCGTAACGTGCACTTACTTCATCAAAGCGCATTTCATAAACGAGCTTTTTGAATTGAAGGACATCATCGGCAAATAATGTTACGCCCCATTCATAATCGTCAAACCCAACTGAACCTGTAATGATTTGTTTCACTTTTCCAGCATATTGACGACCGATCATGCCGTGGCTGCGCATCAAGTTGCGGCGCTCGTCCATTGAAAGCATGTACCAGTTGTCATCACCTTGGCGACGCTTATCCATTGGATAGAAGCAGACGTGTTTCGCTTGCGGTAATGTTGGATATAGACGGGAGCGAACATACGGGTTCTCATATGGATCACCGCCGTCTTCACCACCTGGAATATAGTTGCTTAACTCTACAACAGAAACGTATGAGTAAGCTGGTAGCGTAAATTCAGCAAGCTTTGATTTATTAAATTCAGTTTCGATCTCATTTAACTCTTCCAGCGTTGGACGTAAAATCATAAGCATAAAGTCTGCTTTTTGTCCAACGATTGTATAAAGCGCTTGGCTTCCTTTTTCGGCTTTTTCAGCTAAGCTCCACTTTTCCAATAAGCCTAAAAACTCATTGATGATTTCTTGGCGCTCATCGCTCGTTAACGTTTTCCATGCACTCCAATCAATGGAACGGAAATCGTGTAGGCAATACCAGCCATCAAGCGTTTGAGCGGCTTCATTCGTACGACGTTCTTCACTCATTTTTTTCACCCCTATAAGCTATCACATATGTACAATCCTACTATAACATAGTTTAGCCAGGATGAATGTGTATAAACATTAACAAGTTCTACAGTTGTGTAGTTTTAAAGTAGGAATATTGAGAAAACAAAGAATTTTAAATGGAAGCGTTATCTTTTAGCGAACAGGTTTGAAATTAACCATAAGTGGAGTATGCTAATGGATGGAAGGAATTTATAGTGGTTAAACGCTTTATTTTTACATAGGAGGTTCCCGAAATGGCAGATTTATTTTCTGTATTAAAAGATAAAGTAGCAGGGAAAGAGTTGAAAATTGTCTTCCCTGAAGGATTAGATGAACGTATTTTAACGGCAGTAGGTCGTTTAGCAGAAGAAAACTTAGTTCAACCAATTGTTGTGGGGAACAAAGAGAAAGTAGAAGCAAAAGCAAGTGAATTAAATATTTCACTAAACGGCGCAATCATTTATGATCCAGAAAACTATGAAGAAATGGATGCTATGGTTCAAGCTTTCGTAGAGCGTCGTAAAGGAAAAGCGACAGAAGAGCAAGCGCGCCAAATTTTACTTGATGGTAACTATTTTGGAACAATGCTTGTTTATATGAACAAAGCAGACGGACTTGTAAGTGGTGCGGCTCATTCTACGGCTGACACTGTTCGCCCGGCTCTTCAAATCATTAAGACAAAAGAAGGCGTGAAGAAAACGTCTGGCGTATTTATCATGGTACGTGGAGAAGAAAAGTACGTATTTGCTGATTGTGCGATTAACATTGCACCAACTAGCCAAGACTTAGCAGAAATCGCGATCGAAAGTGCGAACACAGCGAAGATGTTTGATATCGATCCGCGTATTGCAATGTTAAGCTTCTCTACAAAAGGGTCTGCAAAATCACCTGAAACAGAAAAAGTGGTAGAAGCAGTCAAATTAGCCAAGGAAATGGCTCCAGAGCTTACGTTAGATGGCGAGTTCCAATTTGACGCAGCATTCGTGCCATCGGTGGCAGCGAAAAAAGCACCGGACTCTGACATTAAAGGGGACGCGAATGTATTTATTTTCCCAAGCTTAGAAGCTGGTAACATTGGCTATAAAATTGCACAGCGTTTAGGTAACTTTGAAGCAATTGGACCAATTCTTCAAGGCTTAAATGCACCGGTGAATGACTTATCTCGTGGATGTAACGCAGAAGATGTATACAAGCTAGCATTAATTACAGCAGCGCAAGCTTTATAATACTTTAACTAGAGGCTGTCCAAACGTACAGCCTCTTTTTTTGTAGATTAAATTTTGTTTGGTGACGGATGCTTTGTTCAAGGTAGGTTTTTCTAGTTTCGGCTCACGTTGGTCTCGCAGGAGTCGCTGCCTTTCGTCAATCATTCATGTCAAAATAGACGAAACAGCCTTTTTGATAGAGTGAAGTCACCACAACCACCCAAATCACTTTTGTTGAATCGTTCATCAGGCAATGGAAATGATTTACGATTCGTCTCTTCTTTCTCTTCACCCTGAAGGATGTGCAAGAATTACGCTTCATCCTTATGGTATAATTAATTCGTTTTCAAATTCATAAAGGAGAATGGTTAGACATGGAACAACATTTGTCATTATTACGACAAGATGAATGGCGCATTATTGACCATTCCAGTCTAGGACCACAATTTGATGCGAAGCAATCGTTTGCAATTGATGATACATTATGTACGTTTGTCGGAAAAGGAGCGTCATCACCTGTAGCAAGATCTTGGGTTCATCATGATACGATTGTGCTGGGAATTCAAGATACACGCGTTCCCCATTTACAAGATGGTGTTCGATACTTACAGCAACAAGGGTATCGAGTAATTGTCCGCAATTCTGGTGGATTAGCCGTGGTGCTTGATGAGGGGGTATTAAATCTCTCGCTTATTTTACCAGAGTCTGATAAAGGAATTGATATAAATCGAGGCTATGATGCGATGTGGGAACTCATCCGCGTTATGTTTAACGAATATAATAAGGACATTGAAGCTTATGAAATCGTCGGTTCTTATTGCCCTGGAAGCTATGATTTAAGCATAAACGGTCAAAAATTCGCCGGTATTTCACAGCGTCGACTGCGAAACGGCGTGGCCGTTCAAATTTATCTCTGTATTACAGGAAGTGGCGCTAAGCGTGCAGAAGTGATTAAAGGATTTTATGAACATGCCATAAAGGGAGAAGAAACCAAGTTTACGTACCCGACCATTAAACCGGAAACGATGGCGTCTTTGAATGAACTATTAAACGCGAACTTGACGGTGCAAGATGTGATGCTGAAGCTGCTAACGACGTTAAAAGAGTTAAGTGGTCGCATTTATTCTGAAGGGTTACTCCAAGAAGAGTATGAAACGTATGAGAAGAACTTTATCCGAATGATGGAACGGAATGAAAAGACATTTAAAGACCTTACGTAATATTTATTGGCAAGAGGCGAGAATAAAACCAGTTGCGATGGGGGTTGGCTAATAAATCCAAAAATGGAATAAGGAGTGAAAGGTAGCTCCCATTTTCTCCAATTGGGATTGGTTTAAGCTAAAAGGACAGAACGAGCCGTAACTAGACAGTCCTTCCTTGAGCAAGTGTCCGCCACTGAATTTTAATTTACGATAAAATAGGGCTGTTCTTTTGAACAGCCTCGTTTTCGAAATCAGTCCATTAAAAAACCAGCATGTGGTGACGAAGTCATCATCATATGCTGGTTTAAGTCTATTATTCAGCTATTTTTTCTAAATTACCATTTCGGTCCATTTTAAATTTGGTAGCAGAACGCTCATCGTCATCTTCAAAAAGGACGAATTTACGTGCACGATTCATAATTTTCATTAACGTTTCATAGTCTTCTTGCACCGTGATGGCATCTTGTTCTAATTTAGCAATCTTTGTCTCTAATTCTTTATTTTCTCGGCGCAACCCGTCAATTTCCTGTTTTAACCGTTCGTTCTCCTGGGCAATCGCAGAACGTTCGGATACTTGAAGGTTGTAGTTTTTTAAGAAATGGACGACATCCTCCATGGTAAGCTCTTTAGATGTAGGTGTCATTACTTGTTCAGTTTCCATGACCGGCATAGATGGATAGAATTCTTGTTCCTGATTTTCGTAGTGTACAGGTTCTTCCGTAGCCATTTCAACATCTGGTAAACTTGGTTCAGGAGGGGTATATAATAGTCGTTTTTTTGCAGGTTGTCCTTTTCCCATTGCACGCATTTTTTGTTTTCGCTGTTTTTTCGCTAGTTGCAACGCTTTTTCATAGTTATGTCGCACGACAGCGTTCCAACGGAATCCGCATGCGGCAGATGTTCGATTGAGCTTGTCCCCAACTTCCTCAAAGGCATTTAGCTGTGTACTTCCCTCTCGCACGTGGCGAAGAACGGTTTCTGCTAGTAATAAGTCGTTTTCTTCAGACCAAGCATCTTGTCGTTTTTTCATGATCTCAACTCCCTTAATCAAAACTGATAGAGGCTAGTGCTACATAGGTTTCTCTTACTTTTATGTTTCCCATTTTGCTCATTTTTATACAAGGATAGTAAACTTTTAAATGGAAACTAGGAAAAAAAGACAATAATTAGAAGATTGTACGCATGACTTGATTTGCGTTCAATTTAACGGTAAAATACCCGAGAGTATGAACAATGATGAAAGGGTTGTATACAATCATGGCAAATGAGTTCCGTGTTTGTGACGATTGCCAGGCGACAAATTTAAAAACGTTATTACCTCGTTTGGAAAAGATAGATCCTAATGCGAAAGTGGATATTGGCTGTCAATCTTATTGTGGTCCAGGCCGAAAAAAATCATTCGCATTTGTCAATAATCGTCCCATCTCTGCACCGACAGAAGATGAGTTAATTGAAAAGATTGAAAAGAAACTGTGTAAATAAAAATCACCAGGAGTATCCCTTTACTGGTGATTTTTTTCTTCTATTTGGTTGGAATAATTAGAAGATTTTGGCTATCTATGTCGAAATAAAATCGATATAATGGAACTATGTCTAAAGGAAGAGGGAATGATATGGCGTATCGGGATGAGAAATTGTCGGAAGAAAAGGTGTTTAAAGATCCAGTTCATCGGTATATTCATGTTCGTGATCGAGTGATTTGGGATTTAATCGGAACGAAAGAATTTCAACGGCTTCGTCGAATTCGCCAGTTGGGAACGACATTTTTTACGTTTCATGGTGCCGAGCATAGTCGGTTTAACCATTCGCTTGGGGTGTACGAAATTGTACGGCGAATTGTCGATGATGTGTTTCGCGATCGTCCGGAATGGAATCAAGATGAGCGATTATTAAGCTTATGTGCTGCGTTATTACATGATTTAGGTCATGGGCCGTTTTCACATTCATTTGAAAAGGTGTTTCACCTTGATCATGAAGAATTTACGCAAGCAATTATTTTAGGCAATACGGAAATTAATCGCGTACTATCAAAAGTGAGTCCGGACTTTCCGAAAAAAGTGACCGAAGTGATTGCGAAAACGTATGCCAACAAACAGGTCATTAGTTTAATTTCAAGCCAGATCGATGCCGATCGAATGGATTATTTACAACGGGACGCCTTTTACACGGGTGTGAGCTATGGTCATTTTGACATGGAGCGAATTTTACGTGTCATGCGACCGCGAGAAGATCAAGTTGTCATGAAGCATAGCGGTATGCACGCCGTAGAAGATTACATTATGAGTCGCTATCAAATGTATTGGCAAGTTTATTTTCATCCTGTCACGCGAAGTGCAGAAGTCATCTTAACGAAAATCCTCCATAGAGCCAAAGCATTATATGAAAGAAACTACGAATTCAAATTCAAACCAATTCATTTTTACTCCATTTTTAGCGGAGAAGTCACCCTTGAAGATTACTTACAATTGGACGAGTCTGTCATTATGTTCTATTTTCAAACGTGGCAAAACGAGGATGATCCGATTTTAAGCGACTTATGCAAACGATTTATGAACCGAAATTTATTTAAATACGTTGAGTTTAATCCATCCAATGAACAAATGATGAAACTGATGGAATTAACCACGCTTTTCAAAAAAGCTGGGCTGGATCCAGAATATTATTTAGTCGTCGATTCTTCTTCCGATTTACCGTACGATTTTTACCGTCCTGGTGAAGAAGAAGAGCGATTACCGATACACCTTTTAATGCCAAATGGTGAAATTCGCGAATTATCGCGAGAATCCGATATTGTCGATGCGGTTTCAGGTAAGCGTAGAACCGATCATAAGTTGTATTATCCTCAAGACTTCTTGTTCGATTGGTCTACAAAGCGAAATACGAAAAAGAAGATTATTGAACTTTTACAATTAGATAGATAGAGCGGAGCAATACTTGTGTGAGGAGATGACGGGGTGTGTTAAAAGAACATGCTAAACTGATGAAGGTATTTGCGGTCTCGGGTGAAATTATCGGACGAAAAAAATTACAAAAAATCATATATATCGCGAAAAAATTGAAATTCCCTTTTTACGAGAAATATAACTTCCATTTTTTCGGCCCGTACTCAGAAGAGTTAACATTAAGAGTAGAAGAATTGTATAACCTAGGGTTTATTGAAGAGGTGAAAGAGAAAAAAGGTGGGTATTTTCAATACCGATATTCCTTAACTGAGGCAGGCGAACAATTTTTAACCAATTTTGAGTTGGACATGCCGTATCTTTCTGAGTGTATGAATGAATTAAATGAAAAGCCAGCTCGCTTTTTAGAGCTAGTGTCGACGGTTTTATATTTTGAAGATTTATCTAAAGACGAAATTAAGGAAAAAGTGTTTACGTTAAAAAGTAAACAACGTTATACAGAAGAAGAAGTTGAAGAAGCTTTTTCATACATTGAACAGCTTCGAAATGTAGCTGCATCTTAAGGATTTTAATGCTAAAAAGGTGCCTGCGTCTCGAGCGAGAACAGCACGAGCCGTAGAATCCACGGAAATGACCATTATACAGAATTTACGAAGAAAGGGGCTGTACGTATTGAACAGCCCCTTTCTTTTGGTTGTGATTCTAGTTTAGCTTTCTAGCGCTTAGCGAACGGAGGTCAGTCTCCCGTTCTTACAAACTTACTCATCACTTAATCGTTTTCCACCAACGGCATAGTGGTTTTTGCTCATTTCTTCGATGAAGACAACGATTTTTTCAGCAGGGGCTCCTGTTGTTTCGCTTACTGCGGCTGTGACTTTTTCAACGAGTGCTTTTTTCTGCTCTTCAGATCGACCTTCGAGCATCTTTACGGTAACATAAGGCATTGAACGTTGCTCCTTTCTCTGGATCGAAATGTAATTCATCTTTAAAATATAGTATACTGGATTCAGGATGATTTGTAGAGATGGGAGGCTTACCGTTGCCTTTTTTACATTATGATTTATCGGTAATTCCGCACGTAATTGTGTCGCTCGTGATTGCGTTTACGGTGCATGAATTTGCTCATGCATACGTAGCGTATAAGTTTGGAGATGAAACAGCGAAGAATCAGGGGAGATTGACGTTAAATCCACTTTCGCATTTAGACCCTTTTGGAACGATTTTAATCTTTATTGCTGGATTTGGATGGGCAAAGCCCGTACCTGTGAATCGCTTCTTTTTTAAGAAACCTCGTCTGGCTGGAATCTCCGTATCGTTAGCGGGTCCAATCAGCAATTTATTGCTTGCGTTTGTTGGGTATTTGTTTTTTAATCTTTGGATGCTTTATGGTGGAGCAACCCTTACGGAAATAGGGGCCACAATTCAACAATTCTTCCGAATTTTTGTTTCCTTAAATATTGTGCTGTTTCTTTTTAACCTTTTACCTTTTCCACCATTGGATGGGTACCGTATTATTGAGGATTTAGCACCAACACATATTCGTCCAAAGCTCACGCAGTTTGAGAGCTACGGAGTATTAATTTTCTTAATCATTGTTTTCACACCACTTGATCGTTATATCATATATCCAATATTTACAGTTGGACAAGAAACGACACTTACCTTATTTCGGATAATCTTACAACCGTTTTTTACATAGGATAAAAGAAGTGTTGGACCGAGACTGATGTTGTTTCATAGGAGGTTTTCGCAATGGAAAATAAGAAAAAAAGCATTGGCTTTAACATTATTAAAAATGATCCGACTGACGGACATAAAAGCTATGGGATTGGAGCATTAAGCTTAGATAATGTTTCACCTGTATTCGTTGATATCGAAGAAGGAGAAGCGTTTGTTGATATCGGCGCAATGCATGCACGAAGTCAAGTTGAACGTGGCATTAAATTCATTCCGAACAAAGAAGAAGTACCAAACGGAAAGCCGTATTGGCTCGTTTGGGTAACAATTGACCGTAAAGAAGAGGGACCTTATTACGCAGGTGTTACTGCATGTGAAATGACTGTTGATAAAGAAGCACGTAGAGGTTATAAATCACTACCTGAACATGTCAATAAAATGGATAAATCATTGAAGCGTAAAATTATGGTGGACCATATGGACGATAAATCGAAAGAAGTGTTGGCAAACTTCTTAAAGTCTCACGATGAGAACATGTGGAATCTTTCAAGTGAGGAATTAAAAGAAGGTCTTCGTGTGTGACGAAATTGTGAACAAATCGTGAAACGATTGTGATTTTTTGAAAAAATGAGTAGACTAAAATTAACGTTATAAAACTAGGACATGGAATTCCTCGGTTTCGGCCGGGGATTTTCATTTTTACGAAAAAGAGGGCTACAGCGCTAAAAAACCACGCTTTTCCTTACGGTATTGTAGGATAAAGCGTGGTTTATTATTTCTAGCCCTTATCTAAAAGGTTAGACCATTAAATGAGAAAGGCGGGCGCTTTCCGTAACCCAATCTGTCCTAGCGTCTAGCGAACGACTCATTGATATCTGCTCAATATATTCGCAGTATTTCCTTTATCTCAATGCAGGACAGTCTCTCGTTCGTACGCCGCTGGATAGTCGTCTCGAAGCGTACTATTCTGGAGTCGCCTTTCGTTTAGCAACAATGTGTACGAAAACAGCCTTATTTATAACCATGGAATGATTCTCTCAAGGAAGGACGGATCTTCTGTTTCTTCCTCTTTGTTTTCGTTCTTTTTTTGTTCTGTATGCTCAAGATGATCGATACAGTAGTCGGTTGGCTCTGTGCCAGCTACGTAATAGGTTAAGCGGGCAACAGGGCAAGTTGGCGAAGCGAGTAAACCGCTTGACGGGTCAATGTAAACCCCGACAACACCTTTAGGTGGTCGAAATTGTTTAACCGACCGATCTTCTAACGCTTCTTCCATAAATTGTGCCCATATTTGTTTGGCGTATAATCGTTCAGTTGCAAAAGTGATCGTTTTTCCTTTATCATATCCGGTCCAAACGCCGGCAACGAGTTGAGGAGAAAATCCGATCATCCAACTGTCGGCCTTTGTAGAACCAGATTTTCCCGCATATGGTCGTGTTAACAAATCCATAATCTTTTGACCTGTAACCGTTGTGTATCCATTTAACTTTGAATCAAACATTCCCATCATCATATGCGTGGTCACGAATGTAGCTTGAGGGTCCAACACAGTTTCTGGTCGTGTATTTTCTTTATAAAGAACATTTCCATCGCCGTCTTCAATTCTCTCAATGTAAACCGGAGCAATTTTTTTGCCGCCATTTGCGAACATGCCGTATGCATTAACCATTTCCATCACGCTTACCGGTGAGGTCCCTAATGCAGCGGAAGGCACCTTCTTAATCGGACTTTCGATCCCAAATTGTTCACCTGCATTCACTAATTGCTCCATTCCCATGAACAAATGTGTTTTAACCGCGTAAATATTATCGGAAAGGGCTAAAGCTTGCATTAAAGGAATCTCTTCATTTGCATAATAGTCATTGTAATTGCTAGGTTCATACGTTTCCTCATGTTCTCCATAGCGGAAGGTGGTCGGCTCGCTTCGAAGAGAGGTCGAAGGGGTAAAGCCATTTTCAATTGCTTTGTAATACAAAAGTGGTTTAATCGTAGAACCTGGCTGGCGCTTCGCTTGCGTCGCTCGATTAAACGGACTTTCGTTATAATCTCTTCCACCGATTAATGCTCTTACCTTCCCTGATTTTGGATCGATCGCAACGAAACCAAGCTGGATGTCTGAGCTATCGTCCATGACCGAATTCATCGTTTGTTCGGCTATTTCTTGTAGCTTTGGGTCAATCGTTGTATAGACTTGTAATCCTTTCGTTTCTATAAACTGCTCATCGACATTCAATATGTCTTTCAATTCCTGTAAGACCATGTCTTGAAAGTATGGTGCAATTTTGACCGTTGCTACTTGTTCTTGTTCCTTTAATGTTATGGCCTGCTTGGCAGCTTTTGTGGCTTGTTCTTCTGTAATAAACCCCTCTTTTGCCATTAACGATAAAATAAGCTCTTGTCGATCTTTTGCCCGGTCAAAATGAACATAAGGGGAGTAATAGCTTGGCCCCTTTGGAATCCCAGCAAGCAGTGTAGCTTCTTCCATCGTTAATTCACTTGCGTGTTTATCAAAGTAATAGCGCGCCGCTGCTTCAATCCCGTAAGCTCCATGCCCGTAATAAATCGTGTTTAAATAGCCTTCAAGAATTTCTTCCTTTTCAAAGTTCATTTCAAGACGTATCGTGTAAAAAGCTTCCATCAGTTTTCGCTTCCACGTTTTATCATGCTCTAAATACAAGTTTCTCGCATATTGCTGTGTGATTGTACTAGCTCCTTGAACTTTTGCCATTGCTTTTAAATCGGCAACGGCCGCCCCAACAATTCGCTTGTAATCAAACCCGTGATGGTCATAAAAATGACGATCTTCAACAGCAATGGTCGCTTCGACGACATGTTCGGATATATCTTCTAATGAAACCCAATAACGTTTCTGTCCATGGTGGGTCTCCCCGATTTTCGAACCATCTTGTGCATAGAGTACAGTCGATTGTGGTACGGATATAGAAGGAGGACCTTCTAATTTGGCTAAAATGAGAATGGTTGATAGGACAATCCCCATTACAATAAAACCGATAAGATGAATAAAAAATAGCGCTCGGATTGTTTTAACAGTTATTTTTTTAGGAGTTGTTAATTCCATCTCGGTCACTCCTTGTTTTATTCAATGAAAAAACACTCTCGTTGTTAGTATGAGTAGCGGGCATTGATTTTAAACAACGTTCTATGAAAAAATGAAATTTTTCTTTGCAATTTTGCTAGATTCCACTATACTTTTTTTGAGGTTTGAATTGTTTCGTTTCACCATGGCGATTCAAGTATGGTGAATTGTGAACCTACAGTAGGGAAAAATAGTGAAACACGAGAAGAAAACAACAATCCTTTTTGTGAAGAGCCAAAATAACCAGCGAAAGGAAGTTAAATCATGAGTGGATTATGGTATACAGAAAAGCAAACAGAAAACTTTGGAATTACAATGAAAATTAAGCGCACTTTACATACAGAGCAAACGGAGTTTCAAAAGTTAGAAATGGTTGAAACAGAAGAGTTCGGAAATATGCTTTATTTAGACGGGATGGTCATGACTTCTCAAAAAGATGAGTTCGTTTATCATGAAATGGTTGCACACGTACCGTTATTTACGCATCCGAACCCAGAAAACATACTCGTTGTAGGAGGCGGAGACGGAGGAGTTATCCGTGAAGTATTAAAGCATCCAAGTGTGAAGAAAGCGACACTCGTTGAAATCGACGGAAAAGTAATCGAGTATTCGAAAAAATATTTACCTGAAATTGCAGGTCAGTTAGACGATCCACGTGTAGAAGTAAAAGTCGACGATGGATTTATGCATATCGCACAAAGCGAAAACGAGTATGATGTGATTATGGTTGACTCTACGGAGCCAGTTGGTCCTGCAGTAAACTTATTTACGAAAGGGTTCTATGCAGGTATTTCGAAGGCGTTAAAAGAAGATGGAATTTTCGTTGCGCAAACAGACAACCCTTGGTTTACGCCGGAGTTAATTACAAATGTACAACGTGATGTACGTGAAATCTTCCCGATTACGCGCCTTTACATTGCGAACATCCCAACGTACCCAAGTGGTTTATGGACATTTACATTAGGATCTAAAAAGCATGATCCGTTAAATGTGAACGAAGATCGCTTCCACGAAATTGACACGAAATACTACACAAAAGACATTCATAAAGCGGCATTCGTACTACCGAAGTTCGTCGAAGATTTAACAAAGTAATGAAATGAGGTGTAGCACATCATGAGATTTGATGAAGCGTATTCTGGTAATGTTTTTATTAAAAGCCACCCTTCTTTTGAAGAAAGCGAAGCGGTCATTTACGGGATGCCAATGGATTGGACGGTAAGCTACCGTCCGGGCTCACGTTTTGGCCCTACGCGTATTCGTGAAGTATCGATCGGACTTGAAGAATACAGCCCGTATTTAGACCGTGAACTAGAAGAAGTAAAATATTTTGATGCAGGGGATATTCCGCTTCCGTTCGGAAATGCACAAAGAAGTCTTGATATGATTGAAGAGTTCGTTGATGATGTCTTAAAGGCTGGGAAGTTTCCACTTGGAATGGGTGGAGAGCATCTTGTATCATGGCCTGTCATGAAGGCGATGTATAAAAAGTATCCGGACTTAGCGATCATTCATATGGATGCTCACACTGACTTGCGTGAGGAATACGAAGGGGAGCCATTATCTCACTCCACGCCAATTCGAAAAGTTGCTGAATTAATCGGACCGGAAAACGTGTATTCATTTGGGATCCGTTCAGGCATGAAGGAAGAGTTCGAGTGGGCGAAAGAAAACGGCATGCACATTGCCAAATTTGAAGTGTTAGAACCGTTAAAGGAAATCTTACCTAAGCTTGCGGGAAGACCGGTATATGTCACGATCGACATCGATGTATTAGACCCAGCGCATGCACCGGGGACAGGTACAGTAGATGCAGGCGGTATTACGTCAAAGGAGCTACTTGCTTCCATTCATGAAATTGCCCGTTCTGACATCCATGTTGTCGGAGCAGACTTAGTAGAGGTAGCACCGATTTATGACCATTCAGAACAAACGGCTAACACAGCAAGTAAATTAATTCGTGAAATGATCTTAGGATGGGTACAAAAACGTCCATAATTGCAATATGAAGAGGGAATCGACTGATTCCTTCTTTTTTTACGTAAGTTTCTATGATGGGAGATCGTTTGTTTATTCGTTATCATCTAAATCACTGACAATTTCAAACGCTCCCCATTGCATTCAGCGAGAAGAATCTTTATACTAATGAAGTTAATAAAGCCTTTTAAAGGATGAGAATGATGAAAAATGGAGTACCTGTTCAAATCCATGTCCATAATGTGATTCAACAAGGTGACGATCAAAACGTCATCGAATTTTGGACAACAGGATATTATTCAACAAAAGATGGTGCGACGTATATACAATATGAAGAAGAGCATGATTTTGGTCATGTTAAATCGCTTTTAAAATGGACTGAAAATGAGCTTTACATCATGCGTTCAGGTGCTGTTAAGATGAGGCAACGCTTTATCGAACAACAGCAAACGATTTCGAACTATGAGACCCAGTACGGAACGTTTCGTCTTGCCACGTTAACGAAATCATTGGGAATCAGTACAAATCAAACAGATAATCGTGGTACACTGAAAGTACACTACGATTTAAATATTGGAGAAGAAAAACACGTACATACATTAACGATTGAATACAAGGAGGAACAGTCATGAACATCGTCGAGCAAGTGAAAGATCGGCTGAAAGAAGAAGTGAAGGCGGCGGTTTTGAAAGCTAATTTAGCTACGGAAGAAGAAATTCCAGCGGTTATTTTAGAAACACCGAAGGATAAAGCACATGGAGACTATTCAACAAATATGGCGATGCAATTAGCACGCATTGCGAAAAAAGCGCCTCGCTTTATTGCCGAGGATATTATCGCAAACTTCGATAAATCTAAAGCATCGATTGAGAAGATTGAAATCGCAGGACCTGGATTCATTAACTTCTACATGAATAATTCGTACTTAACGGATTTAATTCCGACAATTATTGAAGCAGGTCCACGCTACGGAGAGTCAAATGCTGGTGGCGGACAGAAAATCCAAGTGGAATTTGTTTCGGCTAACCCAACAGGATCTCTACACCTAGGACATGCTCGCGGTGCGGCTGTTGGTGACTCTTTATGTAATATTTTAGATAAAGCTGGTTATGACGTTACACGTGAGTATTACATTAACGATGCAGGTAATCAAATTCATAACTTAGCGCTTTCTTGTGAAGCTAGATATTTACAAGCGCTTGGACAAGAGGCAGAAATGCCAGAGGACGGCTATTACGGTCAGGATATTATTGAAATCGGGAAAAAGATTGCAGAAGAATATGGTGATCGTTTCTTACATGAAAGCCACGAAGAGCGCTTAAAGTTTTTCCGTGAGTACGGATTAAAGTTCCAAATGGACAAGCTAAAGAAAGATCTAGATGAGTTCCGCGTTCCATTCGATGTATGGTATTCTGAAACTTCCTTATATGAAACGGGGAAAGTTGAAGAAGCATTAAACCTACTTCGTGAAAATGGCCATATTTATGAAGAAGATGGAGCGACTTGGTTCCGTACAACACCTTTTGGTGATGACAAAGACCGTGTATTAATTAAAAAAGATGGCTCTTACACTTACTTAACACCGGATATTGCTTATCATAAAGATAAGTTAAACCGTGGCTTTGAAAAGCTTATTAACATTTGGGGAGCAGACCACCACGGATACATCCCTCGTATGAAGGCAGCCATCGAAGCGTTAGGGTACGATCGCGATACGCTTGAAGTAGAAATTATGCAAATGGTCAGCCTTTATAAAAACGGTGAAAAGGTGAAGATGAGTAAACGTACGGGTAAAGCCGTAACGATGAGAGAGCTTGTCGAAGAAGTTGGTCTTGATGCTGTTCGTTACTTCTTTGCCATGAGAAGCGGAGATTCGCACTTAGACTTTGATTTAGATTTAGCTGTATCACAATCGAATGAAAACCCTGTTTATTACGCTCAATATGCACACGCTCGAATTTGCAGCATTTTACGTCAAGGGGAAGAGTTAGGCTTAACTTACGAAGGAGAGTTAGCATTAAACGAAATCTCCTCCGAAAAAGAAATTGAGCTATTAAAGAAAATCGGTGAATTCCCAATGGTTGTTGCAGAAGCAGCAGAGAAGCGAATTCCACATCGCATCACGAACTATATTTTTGACGTTGCATCTGCTCTTCATAGCTTCTACAATGCTGAAAAAGTTCTTGATCAAGAGCATGTCGAGAAATCACGCGCACGTTTAGCGCTTGTTAAAGCAACGCAAATCACTCTTCAAAACGCCCTTCAATTAGTGGGTGTATCAGCGCCAGAAAAAATGTAATTTCTAATGCCCCCGAGCAATTGGATTCGGGGGCTTTTTCTATTCGATACCTTGTTAAACGAACGCCGCATAATTTTACCTATCATTAAATTATACTTATATCATATTTTTTAGAAATTTTTTGTACTTTTTTGAAACCATTTTCCTAAACACTCGTACTATATACTGAAGATGCTGAAAATTAAGAAATTAACATTTACTAATTCAGCATCTAGTTCCACAATACATATGGGCCCTAGTATTGATTGGATGTTTACTACAAAAAAGACATCAAGAGTCAATCAACCGTGGATAATCTGAAATCATTTCAATTATATCGGAGGGGTTAAATATGAAAAAATGGATGAAAAGTTTAGTTGGTGTGGGTGTTTGTTCAGCATTATTCTTAAATAGTTTTCAAGCTGCTTCTGCAGATACTGGAATGGAGCGCTCATTGGCAAGTACCAGCTATTATACGAAAGCGTATACTTGTACCGCATCCTCTTCTTGGACAAATTACTTAAGCTCAGAAAGTAATGGTTATAGTTGGGTAAAAAGTGTGGGAGAAAAAGGATATGTGAAAAATAGTAGTGGAACGTTACTTGGGGTCGTATTAAACGATACGTCGATTGATTTTAGCTATTCTTACTTAATTAAAAGAGGATCGACAGGAAGTAAAGTGAGTGCCGTACAAAAAACGCTCAATTGTTTAGGGTATAATGCGGGGACTGTGGATGGAATATTCGGCTCACAAACAGAAGCCGCAGTAAAGGCATTTCAACGAGATAAAGGACTAGCAGTAGACGGCATTGTTGGAAAGAATACGTACTATTACTTATCCTTTTCAAAATAAAGCAACATGAATAAGTTAAAAGAACGAATAAGCAAAGAGAGGGGAATTCCCTCTCTTTACTCATTTAAGGACCATCAGATTCTTGATTTCGAAGATCGATAACTTCTGCGCCTTCTGGAGGCGATGTATCAAAAAGTTCACTATCTTTATCAATCGTAATTTCTTTTAACTCTAGTGTTTCCGCGCGTTCTTCTCTAATTCCACTATGAAATTCAATGACTCTAATTATTTGATTATATTCCTTATCAAACCAATATTCATCTGAATACACTTCATCGTGTTTGATTAAATATTTTTCAACTTCTCTTCCAAAGTATTCGTCCGTTCCTAAATACTGTATGTTATCATTTGATTTCTCTGCAATAAAAGAGGATTCCCATTCAGCACCACCTTCAATCTGCTCAATCGTGAAGGTATTTTCTTCTTTATTGTAGATATACGTAGTGTCAGGAGTAATAATACGGTAATTTCCAAATTCATCTTCTATTCGAAGTTCATCTCCAATTGAGTAAGACTCCATTATTATACCGTTTACTTTTTCCTTACTGTATAAAGCGACCTGTTTCCCCTCTTTTTCCGGTAAGGGTTTCGCACCTTCCAGCACCTTTTCTGCGACTAGTAGGTTTAATGCTTTTTGAATCGCCGCTTGACCTTGTTCTGTGAAGGCGAATGAAACCGTAACCATGATGAGAAGAGAGGCTGCAAGGGCGAATTTTTTCCAAATTGGTTGCGACCGCTTTTTCGGTAACGGGGTGACATTGTCTATCTGTTGTTCTTTTAATTCATCTATGTCTTCTTCAATAGCGAGAATGTCTAGTGCTTCGTTCATTTCTACGAACAAATGGAAATATTGCTGGCATTGTTGACATGTTTGGATATGATCATCGACTTGTCGTTTTTCGTTCTCGTCTAACATATCGTATTGAAGAATGAGGTCTTGGTATTCTTCATGAACATTCATTTAAAAGACCTCCTTATTCAATAAATTAGACATCAATTGCTTTCTTCCGCGAAATATTTTCGTTTTTACCGTATTAAGTGGAAGATTTAATTGGTCTGAGATCTCATGATACGCAAGTCCTTGCTGACGAAGGATTAAAATTTTTCTCGTTTCGTCATCGAGTTGATTAAGTGTTTCTTTTACCGATTGAATCGTTTGCTTCGAAATCACTTGCTCCTCTGGTCCTTTAATACTTGGAGCAGTGAGCGGGTTCTGCACTTCCTGTTGAATTTCCTCCAACAAGTCTTGGTTACGTTTTAATTTTCGCAAATGGTCGGTTGCGGTATTTTTCGATACCGTTGTGAGCCATCCTACTAAATTCGACGGAACCTCGTGCGTTTGAAAGTATTTATAAATCTTAATACAAACATCTTGCACGATATCATCGACAAGAGAGGCATTTTTCACAGCTTTTCGAACGGTCCTTTCAATATGTGGCCGATGAGTTTTGATAATGTTTACAATATCGGCATTTCCCATCTGCCTGCTCCTTTCTACCCTATAGACGATTGGTAAACACAAATTGTTCTACCAATTTAATGGAAAATTTAATAAAAAAATACATACATAAAAATGGTATTGGAATTAATGGGAAATGTAAACAATAAAACGCCATTTCTTTTAAGGGAGCTGGCAGAGCAGATGGAAACAAATTATTACAACAAAGGAGCGAGTAGTGTAGCTAATTGAACCCTAAAACGAGCATTCGTTCTCATATCAGTTAATTGCTTTGTCGTTAATAATTTCGCTTTTTGTAAATCATGGGTAACTGCCTCTTTGACAAGTTGAATAAATGAACGATCGTATATGAAACAATTGATTTCATCGTTCAAATACAAACTTCTCTGGTCAAAGTTCGCTGTTCCGATATCGCAAACGTGTTCATCAACGATAATGACTTTTGCATGATAAAAGCCATAATCGTATTGGTAAATGGCTGCTCCCCGTTGGAGCAAAGGAGCGAAATACGGAAGGGAAGCTTCCTTTACGAATGGGTGGTCCGATTTAATGGGGACCATGATGGTCATCTGCACCCCTCGTTCTAGAGACTGAATCAGTGCCTTCATAATCGCTTTACTAGGTATAAAATACGGAGAACAAATATAAAGTTCTTCTTTCGCTTGCTCAATAAACGAAAGAAAATGTTGCTCTAATCGGTTTCCGTATGTAGGAACAAAGTGATGCTCAATACGTCCTTTCGGTAGCGGTGGGAAATAACGCTTCATGTTCCGAAGATCTTCGCCTGTGGACTCAAACCAATCATCTAGAAATTGAGCTTGTAAATCAAGTACCCCTTCACCTTCGCATTTAAGGTGGTAGTCACGCCAAAAACCGAGGTTTGGGTTTCGTCCGATATATTCCTTGCCAATATTAAAACCACCGAAATAGCCTTCTTTCCCATCTATGATGGCTAGTTTTCGATGATTGCGTGACTGGAGGGAGTAAAAAAAGAAGGGGAAGGTAGGTCTTCGTGAAAATTCAACTTGAACACCGCTCCGCTTTAACTCCGCTTTCGTTTTTCGTTTAAGACGAAAGGACCCGACAAAATCCAATAGAAGTCGCACTTCTACACCCTCTTTTGCTTTTTCTTTCAGCAAAGTATAAAAAGTGTTACTAATATCGTCGTTCCGAACGATAAAAAATAAGATATGAATAGAATGTGTGCTCTTTTGGATGCTTTGGAACAATTCCTCATATAAACTTTCTCCGTCGGTTATTAACGTTAAATCACTCATTCTCCTTGAAAATGTTCGGTCGCGTTGGTGTTTGACGAAGTATTGTCGACCTAACTGAAAATCGAGAGCGACAAGTACAAGCAACGTAATGAATATGAGGAAGATGATACCGATTACTTCCATTATTATCCCTCCTAGTCTTAGTTGGATGATGAATTGTATTTCAACGATACATGTTCTTTTTAAGTGCTTCGTTAGGATACAAAATACTAATTTATGGAAAATAAACTTCGTCTACATTGTTAAATAGGCATGAATACTCTTCTTTTAGATTTTCCATCTTTCAAATAAAATATGAAATTTTAGAAAATCGTTGACTGAATGCTCATTCATAATATAATAGAAGTAAGAAACATCAGAAAATTTTATCGGTTACGAATTTTCGTGACAACAGGGGGAATGGGGGAGTATTATGAATACACTATTATGGGTGAATTTCATTGCGTTCTTAATTGTAACCGCTTACGGGGTTTCGTTGTTTGTATACTTAATTAAGACGCGAATCGCCTATATAAAACTCGGGAAAAAAGCCGAGTTTGATGGAAAAGTGAAAGAACGTTTAGAAAGAGTTAAAGTAAATGTTTTCGGACAGAAAAAATTATTAAAAGATAAAAAGATGGGCTGGGTCCATGTCGTATTCTTTTACGGTTTCATTCTTGTTCAATTCGGTGCACTTGATTTTATTCTAAAAGGAATCGTCCCAGACACTCATCTACCACTTGGTCCTCTCTATCCATTATTTACATTTTTCCAAGAAATCGTCACATTTTTCATTCTAGTAGCAGTCGTAGTAGCCTTTTATCGTCGTTATATTGAAAAGCTTGTTCGTTTGAAAAGAGGATTCAAATCGGGTCTCGTTTTAATCTTTATCGGCGGACTTATGCTTTCTGTTTTATTAGGAAATGGTATGAACATCATTTGGCACGATCACAGCTTAACATGGAGTGAGCCAATCGCCTCGTCCTTTGCCTTTTTATTAGGTTTTGTTGGCAAAACGGGTGCGGCCGTCATTTTTTACGTCGCTTGGTGGGTGCATTTACTCATTTTATTAACATTCCTTGTTTACGTTCCACAATCGAAGCACGCTCACTTAATTGCCGGTCCTGCCAATGTGTATTATAGTCGTTTAACAAACCCTGGAAAGCTTGAAAAAATTGATTTTGAAGATGAATCACAAGAGACATTTGGTGTAGGGAAAATTGAAGACTTTAATCAGACGCAGCTCATTGATTTGTACGCCTGCGTAGAATGTGGTCGTTGTACGAATATGTGTCCAGCAACGGGGACGGGTAAAATCCTTTCACCGATGGACTTGATTGTAAAGCTTCGTGACCATCTAACAGAAAAAGGTGCAGTCGTTACATCTAAGCAGCCTTGGGTTCCAACGTTTGCTTTTGCACACACGAAAGGGAACCAATTGGCAACGATGGCTGCATCAGCAGGAGGACAAGAAGTTGCGGCAACGATTGACTATAATCCAAGTTTAATTGGAGATGTCATTACTGAAGAAGAGATTTGGGCATGTACGACATGTCGAAATTGTGAAGATCAATGTCCAGTCATGAATGAACATGTGGATAAAATTATCGACTTACGCCGTTATCTCGTGTTAACGGAAGGTAAAATGGATGCCGATGCACAGCGTGCGATGCAAAACATTGAACGTCAAGGGAACCCTTGGGGACTGAATCGTCGCGAACGAGAAAAATGGCGTGAAGCTCGTGAAGACGTCCATGTACCAACGGTTAAAGAGTTACAAAAAGAAGGGGAAGAATTTGAATATTTATTCTGGGTTGGTTCGATGGGATCATTCGATAATCGCAGCCAAAAAATTGCCCTTTCTTTTGCCAAATTATTAAATGAAGCGGGTGTTAAGTTCGCAATCTTAGGAAATAAAGAGAAAAACTCTGGAGATACACCTCGTCGTCTTGGAAATGAGTTCTTATTCCAGGATTTAGCGACAAAGAACATTGCAGAGTTTGAAAAATTAGGTGTGAAGAAAATCGTCACGATTGACCCGCATGCTTATAATATTTTCAAAAATGAGTATCCAGATTTCGGTTTGGAAGCGGAAATCTATCATCACACTGAATTGCTACATCAACTTGTTAAAGAAGGAAAATTAAAGCCTCAATTTGAAGTGAACGAAACCATTACGTTCCATGATTCTTGTTATTTAGGACGCTACAACGAAGTGTATGAACCACCACGTGAGATCCTTAAAGCGATTCCAGGTGTTAAGTTAGTCGAAATGGAACGAAATCGTGATACTGGAATGTGCTGTGGAGCAGGTGGCGGATTAATGTGGATGGAAGAAGATACAGGAAGCCGCATTAACGTCGCGCGAACGGAGCAAGCCTTAGCAGTGAACCCAAGCGTCATCAGTTCCGGTTGTCCGTACTGTTTAACAATGTTAAGCGATGGTACGAAAGCGAAAGAAGTAGAAGAAAACGTTCATACGTACGATGTAGCAGAGCTTCTAGAGAAATCTGTATTTGGTGAACAGCCGAAAGAACTTGTTTCTTAATATTATGAGGATTGAATGGCATAAAATATGCCCTTCAATCCTTCCTTGAAAAATACTTAGCACTAAAAGTTAGGCGAAGCTCGCTAAAAGCAGCCTCTCGTACGATTAAGTGGTAACGATAAGGCGAAGTGATCCAAAAATAAAATAGTGGAAGGATATTTGGTTTTTTATACAGAATATTTTATATTGTCTGTCAGTTGTTAGTTGTATGGTTGTTGAGCGAGCGTTCAGTCGTTGGTCATTATGAAAAAAAGGGGAGAAAATGATGGGGAAAACGGTTATTGTAAGCGCTGCTAGAACACCTTTTGGTCGATTTGGTGGAGGATTAAGTTCCTTAACGGCGTCCCAATTGGGAGGCATTGCGATTAAGGAAGCGTTAAAGCGGGCAGGGGTTTCACCAGAAGAAGTTGATGAAGTTATTTTAGGGAATGTGTTGCAAGGGGGACAAGGGCAGATCCCATCGCGTCAAGCAGCTAGAGAAGCGGGTATTCCTTGGCATGTCAAAACGGAAACGATAAATAAAGTTTGTGCATCTGGTTTGCGAAGTGTCACATTAGCTGATCAAATTATTCGCGCTGGAGATGAAGAAGTCATCGTCGCAGGTGGAATGGAATCGATGAGCAATGCACCATACTTACTTCCGAAGGCGAGATGGGGCTTACGAATGGGGCACGCTGAAGTGAAAGATGCAATGGTGCACGACGGATTAACGTGCTCCTTCACAGGTGTTCATATGGGGACGTACGGAAATGAAACGGCAAAAGAATTAGAGATTTCTAGAGAAGAGCAAGACCAATGGGCATTGAGAAGTCATGAGCGTGCGATTCAAGCCATTGAAAGCGGAAAATTACAAGAAGAGATCGTTTCGGTTGAAATGAAAGGGCGTAAAGGTGACATAACGGTTATTGAGGTGGATGAGGCTCCGCGAAAAGATACTTCTCTTGAACGCCTGTCTCAATTAAAACCTGTATTTAATCATGACGGCACGATCACAGCTGGAAATGCACCGGGCGTTAATGATGGTGCGGGGGCATTTGTATTAATGAGTGAAGAACGCGCTCAAAAGGAAGGAAAGACGCCGCTCGCAACGATTTTAGCGCATACAGCGATTGCGGTTGAAGCAAAAGATTTCCCGAAAACACCTGGCCTTGTGATTAATGAATTGCTCAGAAAAGCGGGGAAAACAGTCGAAGAGATTGATTTATTTGAAATTAACGAAGCATTTGCTGCGGTTGCCCTTGCGAGTAAGCAGCTTGCAGGACTTGATCCAGAGAAAATTAATGTCAATGGTGGAGCTGTTGCGTTAGGACATCCAATCGGAGCAAGTGGTGCGCGAATTTTAATGACGCTCATTTACGAATTAAAACGTCGTGGTGGAGGTCTTGGTGTTGCATCCATCTGTAGTGGTGGAGGTCAAGGAGACGCCATCTTAGTTCAAGTTTAATACGAGACTTTGTAAGAGAAGGAGGCCAATAGGGGAGTGCTTCCCTTATTGGTACCCCTAAATCAGAAAACGTTTACAATTTGGTATAAACAAGAGAGAACTAGATGTTCTCAATTGTTTTAATGGATACAATCATATTTCACGAAGCAAAAGGGGATGGAGAAGACATGAAGGTAGAAAAAGTGATGGTCATAGGTGCTGGGCAGATGGGTTCTGGTATTGCCCAAGTTTGCGCCCAAGCCGGATATGAAGTACTCATGAATGACTTGAAGGATGAATTTGTACAGCGAGGATTAGCAGTTATTACGAAAAATTTATCTCGACAAGTTGAAAAGGGGCGTCTAACAGAAGGAGAGAAAAGTGAGATTCTTTCACGTCTAAAGCCTTCTACGAATCTAGCGGATGCAAGTGATGTTGACTTATGTATTGAAGCGGCTGTTGAAAACATGGCCATTAAAACAGACATCTTTAAGCAACTCGATGAAATTACGAAGGATCATGTCATATTAGCTTCTAATACTTCTTCATTACCAATTACCGAAATTGCAGCAGCTACGAAGCGACCTGAAAAAGTAATCGGTATGCACTTTATGAATCCGGTGCCGGTTATGAAGTTAGTCGAAATCATTCGCGGGTTGGCAACAACAGATGAAACGTATTCTGTTATTGAAGATATGACGAAAAAATTAAATAAAGTGCCGGTAGAGGTCAATGATTTCCCTGGATTTGTGTCCAACCGTGTATTAATGCCCATGATTAACGAAGCGATTTATACAGTTTATGAAGGGGTTGCCACACCGGAAGCAGTTGATGAAGTTATGAAGCTTGGAATGAATCATCCAATGGGTCCACTAACACTAGCTGATTTTATCGGCTTAGATACATGCCTTTACATTATGGAAATTTTACACGAAGGATTTGGAGACGACAAATATCGTCCATGTCCATTACTGCGTAAATACGTAAAAGCAGGTTGGTTAGGTCGTAAAACAGGAAAAGGATTCTACACATACGAGTAACGACATCATAGAAGGAGATGGGAGACATGAATTTACGCTTCACAGAAGAACAAGAAATGATGAGAAAAATGGTCCGTGATTTTGCTGAGAGCGAAATTGCACCATTTATTGAAAGAATGGAAGAAGGCGAGTTTCCTAGACATCTATTAAAGAAAATGGGTGAACTAGGGTTAATGGGGATTCCAATTCCAGAAAAGTATGGTGGCGCTGGAATGGATTTTACGTCTTACATTATTGCGATTCACGAGCTTTCTCGCGTAAGCGCTACCATTGGGGTAATTTTATCGGTTCATACTTCTGTTGGAACGAACCCAATTTTATACTTCGGAACTGAGGAGCAAAAGAAGAAATATGTGCCAAAGCTTGCCTCAGGTGAGTATTTAGGAGCGTTTTGTTTAACCGAACCAAGTGCCGGTTCGGATGCAGCGAGCTTAAAGACGCGAGCGGTATTAGATGGGGATTACTACCGATTGAATGGTTCGAAAGTATTTATCACAAATGGAGGCGAAGCCGATACGTATATCGTGTTTGCGCGTACAGGTGAAGGTGAACGAAGCAAAGGAATATCTGCCTTTATTGTCGAAAAAGACACACCTGGTTTCATCATTGGTAAAGATGAAAAGAAAATGGGTCTTCATGGATCAAGAACGGTTCAAATTACGTTCGAAGACGCAATGGTTCCGAAAGAAAATCTTCTCGGTGAAGAAGGAGAAGGATTTAAAATTGCCATGGCTAACTTGGACGTAGGTCGTATCGGAATCGCGGCTCAGTCATTAGGAATTGCCCAAGCAGCGCTTGAACATGCCATTAGCTATGCAAAAGAACGTCATCAGTTCGGGAAACCAATTGCGGCAAATCAAGGAATTGGTTTCAAATTAGCGGATATGGCTACACAAGTGGAAGCGGCTGAATTATTGACGTATCGTGCTGCTTACTTACGTCAAAATGGCCTTCCATGTGGAAAAGAAGCGTCAATGGCGAAGCTTTTCGCATCTCAAGCGGCGATGGACGTTTCAACCGAAGCGATTCAAGTATATGGAGGATACGGCTATACAAAGGATTATCCGGTTGAACGATTCTTCCGCGATGCAAAGGTTTGTCAAATTTACGAAGGAACAAGTGAAATTCAGCGCCTCGTCATTAGTAAGCATCTGATGAAATAAGTAAAACGTTAAGAGCGCCAGCTGATGAGGCGCTCTACATACAATCGATTATGGGGGATGGGAAGGATGAACTTTAAATTAAGCGAAGAACATGAAATGATACGGAAAATGGTGAGAGACTTTGCCGAAAATGAAGTAGCTCCTACAGCAGCTGAGCGAGATGAAGAAGAACGCTTTGATATGGATATTTTTCATCAAATGGCGGAGCTCGGTTTAACGGGTATTCCGTGGCCTGAAGAGTACGGAGGAATCGGAAGCGATTATTTAGCTTATGTCATTGCGGTTGAAGAGCTTTCACGTGTTTGTGCTTCAACAGGAGTAACGTTATCTGCACATACCTCGCTTGCAGGATGGCCGATTTACAAATTTGGATCCGAAGAACAGAAGCAAAAATATTTACGTCCGATGGCGCAAGGTGAAAAGATTGGAGGCTATGGGTTAACAGAGCCTGGGTCCGGCTCAGATGCTGGAGCTATGAAAACGACGGCTCGACTTGAAGGGGATCATTACATTTTAAACGGGTCCAAAATTTTCATCACCAATGGAGGCATTGCCGATTATTACGTTGTGTTTGCGCTAACAGATCCAACATCGAAGCATAAAGGAACAAGTGCCTTCATCGTTGAAAAAGACTTCCCTGGATTCTCTGTTGGGAAAAAAGAAAAGAAATTGGGGATTCGTTCGTCTCCGACAACAGAAATTGTGTTTGAAGACTGTAAAGTACCGAAGGAAAACTTGCTAGGTGAAGAAGGGCAAGGCTTTAAAATTGCGATGATGACACTCGATGGCGGACGTAACGGGATTGCGGCGCAAGCGGTTGGAATTGCGCAAGGGGCATTGGATGCGGCAGTCGCCTACGCAAAAGAGAGACATCAATTCGGGAAACCAATTGCAGCGAATCAAGGTATTGGCTTCAAGTTAGCGGATATGGCGACACAGGTAGAAGCAGCTCGTCTTTTAACGTATCAAGCAGCGTGGCTTGAGTCAGAAGGCTTACCTTACGGGAAAGAATCAGCAATGTCGAAGCTTTACGCAGGGGATATTGCGATGAAGGTGACGACAGAAGCGGTTCAAATATTTGGTGGATATGGTTATACGAAAGATTATCCAGTTGAGCGTTTCATGAGAGATGCGAAAATTACACAAATCTATGAGGGCACCCAAGAGATTCAACGACTTGTTATTTCCAGAATGTTAACGAAATAAGGAAATGTTGGTGTTGAAATATGGGGAAACGACCAGTACCTGCATCCGTTAAGGATGAACGATTAATTCAAAAGCGTAGAGAGCAAATGGTCAAAGGAGCGGTGAGTTTATTTAAAGAAAAGGGGTTTCACCGCACGACAACGAGAGAGATTGCGAGAGCAGCAGGATTTAGTATTGGGACATTATACGAATATATTAGGCAAAAAGAAGATGTCCTTTATCTCGTTTGTGACACGATTTATGACGAAGTAAGGGAACGCCTCGAACAAGAGTTGGATATGAAGCAAGGTACGGTCGACAGCTTAAAGCGAGCAATTGCCAATTATTTTCGAGTCGTCGATGAAATGCAAGATGAGGTTCTCGTCATGTATCAAGAAGTCAAATCATTATCAAAAGATGCGCTCCCTTACGTGTTGAAAAAAGAGTTAGAAATGGTTGGAATGTTTGAATCCATTATCGAAGGTTGTGTAAACAAAGGGGAATTTGATTTAACGAAGTCTGAGCAACGCCTCGTCGCCCATAATATTTTTGTTCAAGGTCAAATGTGGGCGTTTAGACGGTGGGCATTGCACAAAATGTTTTCGTTAGAAGAATATATTGTTTTACAGACGAATGTGATTTTAAAAGGAATTTGTTAAATCATCATTGATTATTCAAGGGGGATGGGATATGGCACATATTTATCGACCAAAGCATGCCGTACGTTTCGTAACAGCATCTAGTTTATTTGATGGACATGATGCTTCGATTAATATTATGCGACGAATTTTACAAGCAAGTGGTGCGGAAGTGATTCATTTAGGTCATAACCGTTCAGTTGAGGAGATTGTGAATGCCGCTATTCAAGAAGACGTTCAAGGAATTGCTGTATCTTCCTATCAAGGGGGACACGTTGAATATTTTAAATACATGTACGACTTATTAACAGAAAAAGGCGCACCTCATATTCGCATTTATGGTGGTGGCGGTGGAGTTATTATTCCAAGGGAAATTAAGGAACTCCACGATTATGGTATTGCCCGAATCTTCTCTCCAGAGGACGGTAGAAAAATCGGGTTGCAAGGCATGATCAATGTCATGTTAGAAGAGTGCGATTTTATGACGGTAAAAGATACGAAGTTAGCGTTAGAGCAAGTGCGTCAAGGAGATGTGAAGGCTGTTGCTCAGTTGATTACGTTGGCTGAGACGAGAGTGCTAGCGAATGATGAGGCGGCCGCCACAGTTGATCAAGTGCTCACTCAACTAAAGGAAGTGCCGTCAAAAGCTCCAGTTATCGGGATTACAGGGACAGGGGGAGCAGGGAAAAGCTCACTCACCGATGAACTTATCCGTCGTTTTTTAAATGAAGTTCCCGACATTAATATTGCGGTCCTTTCCATTGACCCGACGAAACAAAAAACTGGTGGTGCCCTTTTAGGTGACCGTATTCGAATGAACGCAATCTTTAATCAACGCGTGTACATGCGAAGTTTGGCAACGCGTCAGTCTCGCTCGGAATTATCCCTTGCCATCAAGGACTCCATTGATGTTGTAAAAGCAGCTCAATATGACTTGATTATTGTCGAGACAAGTGGAATTGGGCAAGGGGACGCAGAGATTCGCAATATTTGTGACATCGCCATGTATGTCATGACTAGTGAGTTTGGCGCACCTTCCCAGTTAGAAAAAATTGATATGATCGACTTTGCTGATTTAATTGTCATCAATAAATTTGAGAAAAAAGGTTCTGAAGACGCGAAACGTCAAGTTCAAAAACAATATCAAAGAAGTCACATGCTGTTTGACAAAGAACTCGATGAAATGCCAGTTTACGGAACAATTGCAAGTCAGTTTAACGATCCAGGTACGAACACCTTGTTTAACGCATTATTATCTCTTATTAATGAAAGAGCCAACAAAGATTGGTCTTCATCCCTTCCGTCTGTCAAAGATGTACAAAAACAAAATCTTATCATTCCACCAGACAGACGTTACTACTTACGTGAAATCACCGACACCGTTAGAAATTACCACAAGACAGCGAACGAACAAGTAGAAATTGCAAGACGATTATTCCAAGTGGAAGGAACGTTAGAAGAACTTCGAAATTCAGCCGAACATGATGAACTCATTCAGTCTTTAGAAACGATGAAACAAGGCCTTGAGGAAAAATTAACACCTGAATCGAAGAAAATCTTAGCGACTTGGGAAGAGAAAAAACACCAATACGCACAAGACGAATTCGTTACCGTGATTCGTGGCAAAGAAATCCGAACGAAGTTAACGACAAAGTCATTATCCGGAACTATCATTCCAAAAGTCATTTTACCGAAATATAAGGATTATGGGGAAATCTTACGATGGGTATACCGTGAGAACGTTCCAGGGTCGTTCCCGTACACAGCTGGCGTATTCCCGTTCAAGCGAGAAGGAGAAGATCCGAAACGTCAATTCGCTGGGGAAGGGACACCGGAGAGAACGAATAAACGTTTCCATTACTTATCAAAAGATGATACGGCTAAACGATTAAGTACTGCATTTGATTCTGTCACATTATACGGTGAGGACCCAGATTATCGTCCAGATATTTTCGGAAAAATCGGGGAAAGCGGCGTCAATGTTTGTACGTTAGATGACATGAAAAAGCTATACAAAGGCTTTGATTTATGTGCCCCAACTACATCTGTTTCTATGACAATTAATGGTCCTGCGCCAATCATTTTAGCAATGTTTATGAATACAGCGGTCGATCAACAAGTAGAGAAAAAAGAAGCTGAACTAGGCCGCTCCTTAACAAAAGAAGAATACGAAGACGTTAAAAAACAAACCTTACAAACGGTTCGTGGAACAGTTCAAGCAGACATTTTAAAAGAAGATCAAGGGCAAAATACGTGCATCTTCTCAACTGAATTTGCTCTTCGTATGATGGGAGATATTCAAGAGTACTTTATTGAAAACAAAGTGCGCAACTATTATTCTGTATCCATTTCTGGCTATCATATTGCGGAGGCAGGAGCTAACCCGATTTCCCAGCTAGCTTTTACGTTAGCCAATGGATTTACGTATGTCGAATATTATTTAAGTCGCGGTATGCATATCGATGACTTTGCACCGAATTTATCCTTCTTCTTTAGCAACGGTCTCGACCCAGAGTATACGGTCATTGGTCGTGTGGCTCGCCGTATTTGGGCAACCGTTATGCGCGATAAATACGGGGCCAATGAGCGAAGCCAGAAGTTGAAGTACCATGTACAAACGTCAGGTCGATCCTTGCACGCACAAGAAATCGACTTCAACGATATCCGTACGACCCTTCAAGCGTTAATGGCGTTACATGATAACTGCAACTCGCTTCATACGAATGCCTACGATGAAGCGATTACGACACCAACGGAAGAATCCGTACGTCGTGCAATGGCGATTCAGATGATTATTACGAAGGAACACGGGTTAACGAAAAATGAAAATCCGCTTCAAGGCTCCTTTATCATAGAGGAGTTAACCGATTTAGTAGAAGAAGCTGTATTAAAGGAGTTTGACCGAATTAATGAGCGTGGCGGTGTTCTTGGAGCGATGGAGTCCCAATATCAACGCGGTAAAATCCAAGATGAATCGATGTACTATGAAATGAAGAAGCATACAGGGGAATTACCGATCATTGGGGTAAACACATACTTGAACCCGAACCCGCCGAGTGAAGAAGACATTGACAATATGGAATTAGCGCGTGCGTCGAAAGAAGAAAAAGAATTACAGATTCATAATTTACAAGCATTCCACCAAAAGCATGAACAAGTGGTTGAGGATGCCCTCAATCGATTGAAACATGCGGCTGTTTCAGGCGGAAACATCTTTGCTGAATTAATGGAGACGGTAAAAGTCGCAAGTCTCGGACAGATAACGAGAGCTTTATACGAAGTGGGAGGACAATACCGTCGCAATATGTAAGGGTAGGGAAAGGGCGACTTCGCCTTTTCTCTTTTTTTCAGGTTGTTACGTACTATTTAGATGCACCAGAATGCGAAAAGGAAATGGAAGGCGACTTTTTTAAGGGGAATTTGTATTTTTACGAAGATAATGTGGCATAAAGCTGTTAATATTGTTTATAATGATAGGTATGCTAACAATAGTCATAAAAGGGATTCCGTGTTAAGATTTGCGCGAGGATACATAGGCATAAAGCTTTTCGCTAATGAATAAAATCCGCGTAGTTACATTTTCAAAGGGAATCCTTTCAACATGATTAATAGATGAAATATTTTTTAAGAAAAGGAGTGCCAGGCCTTGAATTTAACGCAATATTCGCCAGAACAACTGAAAGAAATGTCTATGGTAGAAGTCGCTTTCCTTATTCTTTCAGAAAAACGACAAGCGATTCCGTTCAAAGAATTAATGGACGAAATGACTCGCTTACTTGAACTTACACAATCAGACGTTGAAGAGCGCATTGCGCAATTCTACACAGATCTTAATATAGATGGCCGCTTTATTTGTATTGGGGAAAACAGCTGGGGATTACGCAGCTGGTATCCATACGATCAAATCGACGAAGAAACACAACCTGTGATGAAGTCGAAGAAGAAAAAAGTAAAGAAAGTAAGCGATGATTTAGATCTTGATGATTTAGATGATCTTGAAGAAGAAGAAATCGATTTTGATGACCTCGATGACTACGAAGAGGACGACGATGATTTCGAAGAAGACGAAGACTTCGATGGCGATGATGATGAAGTAATCGAAGATGAATACGATTTAGATGAAGACGAAGAAGAATTAGACGATGATTTAGATGTTGAAGACGAAGAGTAATCTCGTCTACGAAAGTTAGGGTTGACTTTCAATCTTATCCCCATTAGTATTTTATTTGGGCTCTTTAAAAAAGGTCGTGTATATAATTAGCTCCCTTTCCAGTGTGAAAGGGAGCTTTATTTATTTTAGGAAGAACGAGAAAACTGCATGGTGACAAGTAGTCATTGTGCATTTCTTATTTTTAGCACCAAAATGGATACGGCTCCCCATAGAAAATTTGTTGGCATGGGCATTTTGCTCGTTAAATTTCTTTTTTTAGTACAAATTAATGGTAGATTGCAACTGGAGGGGTATTTACATGACAAAGTATATTTTTGTTACAGGTGGGGTTGTATCCTCATTAGGAAAAGGGATTACGGCAGCTTCATTAGGGCGCTTATTAAAAAATCGTGGCCTAAATGTTACGATTCAAAAATTTGACCCGTACATTAACGTTGACCCAGGAACGATGAGTCCGTACCAACACGGTGAAGTATTCGTAACGGACGATGGGGCAGAAACGGACTTAGACTTAGGTCACTACGAGCGCTTTATCGACATTAATTTAAATAAGTACAGCAACGTGACGACTGGTAAAATTTATTCAACAGTATTAAAGAAAGAACGCCGTGGCGATTATTTAGGTGGAACGGTTCAGGTTATCCCACATATTACAAACGAAATTAAAGATAAAGTATTCCGTGCAGGTAAAGAGACAGGTGCTGATGTAGTCATCACGGAAATTGGTGGTACTGTGGGCGACATCGAGTCATTGCCATTTTTAGAGGCGATTCGTCAAATTAAAAGCGATGTAGGTCGTCACAACGTAATGTATCTTCACTGTACATTAGTTCCTTATATTAAAGCGGCTGGCGAAATGAAGACAAAGCCGACACAACATAGTGTAAAAGAATTGCGTTCATTAGGTATTCAACCAGATGTCATCGTCGTTCGTACGGAAATGCCGATTTCTCAAGAGATGAAGGATAAAATTGCGCTATTCTGTGACATCGATTCTAAAGCAGTCATTGAAGCACGCGATGCTGACACGTTATACAGCGTACCATTAGCGCTTCAAGAACAGAATTTAGATCAAATCGTTTGTGAACACCTACAATTAAGCTGTGGCGAAGCGGATATGAAAGAATGGAAAGAGCTTGTAAATAAAGTGCGCAACCTTTCCAAGAATACGCGTATCGCTCTTGTTGGTAAATATGTTGAATTACAAGATGCGTATATCTCCGTAGTTGAAGCTCTTCGTCATGCAGGATATGCATTCGATGCAGATGTAGAAATTAGCTGGATTAATGCAGAGCACGTAACAAGTGATAACGTAAATGAATTATTAAAAGATGTAGACGGCGTTCTCGTACCAGGTGGGTTCGGTGACCGTGGTGTTGAAGGGAAAATTATCGCAACAAAATACGCGCGTGAACAAAAAGTTCCGTTCCTTGGTATTTGTTTAGGAATGCAAGTTGCTTCGATTGAATTCGCTCGCCATGTATTAGGACTAGAAGGTGCGCACTCAGCGGAAATCGACCCAACTACGAAATACCCAATCATCGATTTACTTCCAGAGCAAAAAGATGTGGAAGATTTAGGCGGAACGTTACGCTTAGGATTATATCCTTGTAAGCTAACGAAAGATTCATTAGCATACGAAGCGTACAAAGATGAAGTCGTATACGAGCGTCATCGCCATCGTTACGAATTCAATAACGAATTCCGTCAACAAATGGAAGAGGCAGGTTTCGTCTTCTCTGGTACAAGCCCAGACGGTCGTTTAGTGGAAATCGTAGAGGTGAAAGATCACCCATGGTTTGTTGCATCTCAGTTCCATCCGGAATTCACTTCACGCCCAACGAGACCGCAACCATTATTCCGTGACTTCGTAGAAGCGACACTTAAAAACAACCAATAGTAACTTGTTAAAAAGGACTTGCTAAAAGGCAGGTCCTTTTTTCGTTAAAGAAAGTTTAAGTTCAATAAAGTATTAAAGTATTCTCTTTACAGTTTTTTGATGTCTAGCTCCAAGCGCCATCGGCTCGGGTCGCTTCGGCCCTGCTGTGGCGACGGAAGCCTCCTCGCAGGTCCTCCAGCGCCCTTCGCCTAAGGACTTGCGCTTTGCGCTTTTCTTAGTTAAGAGGGAAGTGATGGATAAAGTCGTGAAAGTGATGAATAACCTGGCGAAAATGATGGATAAACTCGCGAAAGTGATGAATAACTCTAGTGGAAGTGATGGATAAAGTCGTGAAAGTGATGAATAACTCGGCGGAATTGATGAATAAACCTACAAAAGTGATGAATACCAAATTCGAATCAAAAGAGAAAACGAGAGCCTCAATGAAGGCTCTCGTTTCGACCGATTAATATTCACTTAAGATCTCGTGTAACGTGAGGGAGAGGCAGTGGTAGACGTACACTGATAACATTAACGATGGAAAGCCAATTCGTTCACCGTCTTCTGTTGGTACGAGCGGCTTCTTCAAATTAGTGTTGATGTGGACATCCACAACCGATTGCAATCCTTCTTCCTCTTGGGCAATCGCCGAAACGGCGACAGTTGGGATTCCTTTTTCCTCTAATTGCTTTGCAAGTTCAACCGCATCTTCGTCATGTGAAAAACGGCTAAATAGAAGAACACGATCGGCGCTTGTTACCTCATGAATATTGGTGAGCTTTTTCGCTGAAGGCATAGGCTCCGCACCAGAAAGAGCTTCCGCTACAACTCCTTCCAATTCATGCGCACCATAAATGAAGATGCTCCCTTCTCCAATGGCTGCTTGCGCAAGAAGGCGCGCTCCATCTTCCATTTCAAATTCTGCATTTTCGTACAGACGGTTAAGAAAACCAGATAATTGCGTTGTGAAAATTTTGAGCATAGTTCAAGTAACTCCTTATATTGAAATACTATTGAAAGTTATTAAAGACATAAATCAATCGATTTTTACATCGTACATATTATAGCTTGAACGAATAGGGATAGCAAAAATTGTCGACAAAAGTTGTCTATCGATGTGAAGGAATATAGGATAGAAACAAGAATATGTAAACGAGTAAGGTATAATGTGAGTATCGATTGAATGAAAGGTAAAGAGTTTGATAGCACCTCTTAATAGAGGACTATCATCTGTTGAAATAAAATAAAAGAGGTGTGAAGAATGGAAGGGAAAATTTTAATTGTTGATGATCAATACGGGATTCGTATTCTTTTAAGTGAAGTATTTCAAAAAGAAGGATATAAAACGTATCAAGCAGCGAGCGGCTTTCAAGCATTAGACATTTTGGAAAAGAATGCTCCCGATTTAGTCTTGCTTGATATGAAAATTCCTGGAATGGACGGAATCGAAATTTTAAAAAGAATGAAGGTTGTAAATCCGGATATTCGTGTCATTATCATGACGGCTTATGGTGAGCTTGATATGATTCAAGAAGCAAAGGACTTAGGAGCGCTATCCCATTTTGCTAAACCATTTGACATTGACGATATTCGAGAGGAAGTAAGGAAACATTTACCTATTAAATCCAATTGATAGAATCCATCAGATAAGTTGCCGAATTTCACATTAGTTGGTATTCTTATGTATGTGAAAAGCAAAACCAGATATACATACATTTGTTCGTTCTGGTCAAGCCTATATTAGACTAGCTTTTCGATATGTAAATTTGGCTACATAAGGAGGATTTTATTGTCATGCCTTTAGTTTCAATGACAGAAATGCTGAACAAAGCACGTGACAACGGCTATGCAGTAGGTCAGTTCAATTTAAACAACTTAGAATTCACTCAAGCTATCTTACAAGCAGCAGAAGAAGAAAAGTCTCCGGTTATTTTAGGGGTTTCTGAAGGTGCAGGTCGCTACATGGGTGGATTTAAAACAGTAGTGAGCATGGTTAAAGCACTTATGGAAGAGTACAAAGTTACTGTTCCTGTGGCGATTCATTTAGATCATGGTTCAAGCTTCGAGTCTTGTGCGAAAGCAATTCATGCTGGTTTCACATCTGTAATGATCGATGCTTCTCACCATCCATTTGAAGAAAACGTTGAAACAACTGCAAAAGTTGTAGAATTAGCTCATTTCCACGGTGTATCTGTAGAAGCAGAGCTAGGCGTTGTTGGTGGTCAAGAAGATGACGTTGTAGCAGACGGTGTTATTTATGCGAACCCAGATGAGTGTGAAGAGCTTGTAAAACGCACGGGCATTGACTGCTTAGCGCCAGCATTAGGTTCTGTACACGGTCCTTACAAAGGTGAGCCAAACTTAGGTTTTGCTGAAATGGAAGAAATCAACAAGCGTACGGGTGTACCTCTTGTATTACATGGTGGTACAGGTATCCCGACAAAAGATATCCAAAAAGCGATTTCTTTAGGTACAGCAAAAATCAACGTTAACACAGAGAACCAAATTGCTTCTGCTAAACGCGTACGTGAAGTACTTGCAGAAAGCCCAGAATTATATGATCCACGTAAATACCTAGGTCCTGCTCGTGAAGCGATCAAAGAGACTGTTAAAGGTAAAATGCGTGAGTTCGGTTCTTCTGGTAAAGCTGAATAATCGACTATAATTCAGGATTGGAGCCGCTAAACTGTTGAAACAAACAAATAGCGGTTTCCTTTCATGTCATAAAGAAAGCGATCACATTTCTGAAAATTAGGAGGCATTTTTTCATGTTGTTTTTCATCGATACTGCAAACATTAACGAAATTAAAGAAGCACAAGCTCTCGGCGTTTTAGCTGGAGTGACAACGAACCCAAGTCTTGTAGCCAAAGAAAAGGTTTCGTTCCACGATCGTTTACGTGAAATTACGGAAGTTGTACCGGGCTCTGTTAGTGCAGAAGTCATTTCAACGAAAGCGGAAGAAATGATTGAGGAAGGTTTAGAGTTAGCGAAAATTGCTCCGAACATTACGATTAAAGTTCCAATGACGCCAGATGGCTTAAAAGCGGTTAAAACGTTCTCTGAAAAAGGCATTAAAACAAATGTCACATTAATCTTTAGTGCAAACCAAGCTTTACTTGCAGCTCGTGCGGGAGCAACGTACGTTTCACCATTCTTAGGACGTCTTGATGACATTGGACACAACGGTTTAAATTTAATTTCAGAAATTGCTGAGATGTTCGATATTCACGGCATTGAAACACAAATTATCGCAGCATCTATTCGTCATCCTCAACATGTGACAGAAGCAGCACTTCGTGGTGCAGATATTGCGACAATTCCATATAACGTTTTATTGCAGTTGTTTAAGCATCCATTAACAGACCAAGGAATCGAAAAGTTTTTAGCTGACTGGAACAAAGCAAATCAATAATATAGAGGCATAAGTGGATTGTTCCTGTATTTACTAGGAACAATCCATTCCTTTAACCTTAAAAGTAGGAAATATTTGAATTCGGGAGTATGGTTCGATTCGTTAATGGAAATTATTTTTTAAAAGGGTAATTTCTACTAAAGTTCCCCGATAATTGTCGTTGCTACTCATAAATATTGACGTAATCAATAGGTGGCTCGGCATCAATCAATTTTTTCCTCAACTACAGCAAAGTTTATTAAAGAAAAGATTGCGCTCATTTTCTTTAGTAAGCTCTGACAGAAGAAGGGAGACTACCATGGAAAAGTTAAAAGTAGAAGGTGGTTATCCGTTAAAAGGTACAGTAAGAATTAGCGGAGCAAAAAACAGTGCAGTGGCCTTAATCCCTGCGACCATTTTAGCTCAATCACCGGTTACGATTGAAGGTTTACCGGATATTTCAGATGTACGAATTTTAGGCGATTTACTAGAAGAGATTGGTGGAACGGTGTCGTATGAAGGAAACAACATTAGCGTGGACCCTTCCAAGATGATTTCGATGCCACTGCCAAATGGAAAAGTGAAAAAATTACGTGCCTCTTATTATTTAATGGGGGCGATGCTCGGTCGATTTAAAAAAGCTGTCATTGGATTACCGGGTGGTTGCCATCTCGGACCTCGTCCAATTGATCAGCATATTAAAGGTTTTGAAGCATTAGGTGCCAAAGTTACGAACGAGCAAGGGGCTATTTATTTACGTGCAGACGAATTAAAAGGAGCGCGTATTTATTTAGACGTAGTTAGCGTAGGAGCTACCATTAATATTATGTTAGCCGCTGTATTGGCTAAAGGTCGTACGATTATTGAAAATGCGGCGAAAGAACCTGAAATTATTGATGTTGCGACTCTTTTAACGAGCATGGGTGCCAAAATTAAAGGAGCTGGTACGGACGTCATTCGCATCGATGGAGTAGAGGAACTACATGGCTGTCGTCATTCCATTATTCCAGATCGTATTGAAGCGGGAACGTACATGATTATTGGGGCTTCCATGGCGAAGGAATTGATTGTCGATAACGTCATTCCACTTCATTTAGAATCACTGATTGCAAAGCTTCGTGAAATGGGAATACATGTGGAAACAAGCGATGATCAAATCTACATCGTTGGTGGGCAAAAGGAATTAAAGCCTGTTGATATTAAAACGCTTGTCTATCCAGGTTTTCCGACCGATTTACAGCAGCCGTTCACCTCTCTTTTAACGAAAGCAAATGGGACAAGCGTGGTGACGGATACGATTTACTCATCTCGCTTTAAACATATTGACGAGCTGCGTCGAATGGGAGCGAACGTTAAAGTGGAAGGTCGTTCGGCGATTATTACCGGAGCGACTCAGCTGCAAGGTGCAAAAGTGAAGGCGAGTGATTTGCGGGCAGGTGCAGCTTTAGTTGCAGCTGGTTTAATGGCAAGAGGAATTACCGAAATCACAGGTCTAGAGCATATTGACCGCGGCTACTCTCAATTAGAAGAGAAGCTAAACGGGCTTGGTGCGAATGTGTGGAGAGAAAGACTTACAGATCTAGAGATTGAACAAATACAAAATTCGTAACAACTTTGGGGAGGAACTAGATATGGAACGTAGCTTATCAATGGAGTTAGTTCGTGTAACGGAGGCAGCAGCTTTAGCGTCTGCACGCTGGATGGGAAGAGGACTGAAAGACGAAGCAGATGGAGCGGCGACTTCTGCCATGCGCGATGTATTTGATACGATTCCAATGAAAGGAACGGTCGTCATCGGGGAAGGTGAAATGGACGAAGCGCCAATGCTTTACATTGGTGAGAAATTAGGTACGGGCTATGGTCCGCGCGTAGATGTGGCTGTCGATCCGTTAGAAGGGACGAATATTGTTGCTTCAGGCGGATGGAATGCTTTAGCGGTTATTGCAGTGGCTGATCACGGAAATATGTTGCATGCGCCGGATATGTATATGGATAAGATTGCGGTTGGACCAGAAGCGGTAGGTTGTATCGACATTGAAGCACCTATCATTGATAATTTAAAGGCCGTTGCGAAAGCGAAGAATAAAGACATTGAAGACGTTGTGGCAACGGTTCTAAATCGTGAGCGTCACCAGCATATTATTCATGCGTTACGTGAAGCGGGTGCACGCATTAAGCTGATTAACGATGGGGATGTTGCAGGTGCCATTAATACGGCGTTCGACCACACAGGTGTAGATATTTTATTCGGCTCAGGCGGTGCTCCAGAAGGTGTGTTAGCTGCAGTCGCCTTAAAATGTTTAGGTGGAGAAATTCAAGGAAAGCTTCTACCGCAAAACGACCAAGAATTAGAGCGCTGCAAAAATATGGGCATTGATGTAAACAAAGTGTTACGAATGGAAGACTTAGTCAAAGGGGACGACGCGATTTTCGCTGCGACTGGTGTAACAGATGGAGAACTATTACGCGGTGTACAATTTAAAGGATCCATCGGAACGACACACTCGCTTGTTATGCGGGCAAAATCCGGAACGCTACGCTTTGTTGACGGTCGTCATTCCTTAAAGAAAAAACCGAATCTCGTCATTAAATAAGGCTATTTCGTATTTGATGTAGTTTTTTGTTCATGAAATGATGGAATGCTTGAAGATGGCGACTCCAGAGGGGACAGCACGAGCTAAAACTAGATTGAGTGTCTGGAGCGTTATGGTAAGTATAAATAATGAGCGGGAAGCCATTTCCCGCTTTCTATCAATTCTTAAAAAACACCCATTATTTTCATAAATAGGAAGAAATACCTTTTAATATCCGTTATAATAGAATTATAAAACGTTCCTCAACGATACCTTCTCTCTTGGATGTATCCGTATGCTTACCTCCAAGAAAAAAAGAAAAAAGCACATCTCATCATGTTCCATTTTCAAAATTGAAAAAGTTATTGCGTATTATATTAAAATGCGGTAAAACTAAAGAGTCCTTAAAAAGTAGAAAGAATTTTGATCTGCATTCGTACTTCATCGATTCCTTCGATTCCTTCTCTTTTTACCACTTTCGATTTGAAAGAGATCAATTATCTTTATGTATATTTTTATGGAAATTCGTATTTATTTGAACAGTTTTAGAAAAGTGTGGTGTAGACATGAGTGAAATTTCGATTGCGACTCTTGAAAATATGAAATTGAAAGAGTTGTATGAATTAGCTAAACAGTACAAAATCTCGTATTACAGTAAATTAACTAAAAAAGAACTTATCTTCGCTATTTTAAAAGCCAACGCAGAGCAAGAGGACCTCTTATTCATGGAAGGGGTACTTGAGATCATTCAGTCTGAAGGCTTCGGGTTCTTACGTCCGATTAACTACTCTCCAAGCGCTGAAGATATTTACATTTCTGCTTCCCAAATTCGTCGTTTCGATTTAAGAAATGGAGATAAAGTATCGGGGAAAGTTCGCCCACCGAAAGAGAATGAGCGTTATTACGGTTTATTACACGTGGAAGCGGTAAACGGAGACGACCCTGAATCTGCTAAAGAGCGTGTTCACTTCCCTGGACTTACGCCTCTTTATCCGAATCGTCAAATGAAGTTGGAGACAGAACCAACGAACCTTTCGACACGTATTATGGACTTGATTGCACCTGTCGGGTTTGGGCAACGTGGATTAATCGTTGCACCACCGAAAGCGGGTAAAACGATGCTATTAAAAGAGATTGCCAACAGCATCACGACGAATCATCCTGAAGCGGAGTTAATCGTCTTATTAATCGATGAGCGTCCAGAGGAAGTAACGGATATTGAGCGTTCTGTAAAAGGTGACGTTGTCAGCTCGACGTTTGACGAAGTACCAGAAAACCACATTAAAGTAGCTGAGCTTGTGTTAGAAAGAGCAATGCGCCTTGTTGAACATAAGCGTGACGTCGTTATTTTAATGGATTCGATTACGAGACTTGCGCGCGCATACAACTTAGTCATTCCACCAAGTGGTCGTACGCTTTCAGGAGGTATTGACCCTGCTGCTTTCCACCGTCCGAAGCGATTCTTCGGGGCAGCCCGTAATATTGAAGAAGGTGGAAGTTTAACAATTTTAGCGACGGCTTTAGTAGATACGGGTTCTCGTATGGACGATGTCATTTACGAAGAATTTAAAGGAACGGGGAATATGGAGCTTCATCTTGATCGTTCACTAGCGGAAAAACGAATTTTCCCTGCAATTGATATCCGCCGTTCAGGTACGCGTAAAGAAGAATTGTTAATTCCACGCGACCATCTTGAAATGCTTTGGGCGATTCGAAAAACGATGTCCGATCAGCCTGATTTTGCAGAGCGCTTCTTGAAAAAGCTTCGTTATTCGAAAACGAATGATGAATTTTTTGAAATGCTCAAAGAGGAATGGAAGGCTGCAGGAGTTGGAAATAAAGGATTATAATGTTAAATTTGTTTTCAAAACCGTATCTTGCATTTCACGAAATAGCTTGTTATAATTTTTCTATGTGCAAACAAGACACCGAAGCGTGAAAAACGTTTCGATTGATAACTCTGTTTCGAAAGATTCAGGGCGGAAGGAGATGAAAAGAATGAAACCAGGAATTCACCCAGAATATCGCAAGGTTGTATTCATGGATATCAACACTGGTTACAAATTCATCAGTGGTTCTACAATGAAGACGAACGAAACAGTTGAGTGGGAAGATGGACAAACATATCCACTAATCAAAGTTGAGATTTCTTCTGACTCTCACCCATTCTACACTGGACGTCAAAAACATGCTGCTGCTGATGGACGTGTTGAGCGCTTCAACAAAAAATACGGCCTTAAGTAATTTAAACAGATTAACCAAACAGGCAAGCGAAACATTCTTGCCTGTTTTTTTCACGTAAAAGGGGGTTTTTTTCCCTTTTTCTCATTCTTATACATTCCTTCTGAAAAGGACAAGTACGGGATATTTACTTGTAAATAGATGAAACTAATTACAAATATATGATAGAACATTTTAGCCTTACATATACCGAGTGGAAGGGAGTCGCGTTTTTATAGCTATGTATGTAATGAAGCAAAGTGGATGGCTTGAAGTCATTTGTGGCAGTATGTTTTCAGGAAAGTCAGAGGAGCTTATTCGTCGAGTGCGACGTGCACAGTTTGCAAAGCAACAAATTCAAGTGTTTAAGCCAGTGATTGATAATCGATATAGCGAAGAGGCGGTTGTATCACATAACGGAACGTCTGTTACGTGTAAACCGATTGAATCTTCCTCTCAAATTTTTGCTCATTTAAAGCCCGATACCGAAATTATTGCGATTGACGAAGTGCAATTCTTCGACGATAACATTGTAGAGGTTGTTACAGCCCTAGCAGATAAAGGTTATCGCGTGATTGTCGCAGGTCTTGACCAAGACTTTCGTGGTGAGCCATTTGGTCCAGTTCCAGCCTTAATGGCCATAGCAGAATCTGTAACGAAGCTTCAAGCGGTATGTTCCGTATGTGGGTCACCAGCAAGTCGTACACAACGTTTAATTAATGGGAAACCAGCATCTTATGACGATCCTGTTATTTTAGTAGGAGCGTCCGAATCGTATGAGGCACGTTGCCGTCACCATCATGAAGTACCGAACAGTCCCAACATGAACGTGCAAATTCCAGAAACAATCGTAAAGTAAGTGCAAAGCCCCTTATCACATTTTGTGGTAAGGGGCATTTTTTGTTGTTACCGAAAATTTAAGTTCAATAAAGTGTTAAAGTATTCTCTTTACCGTTTTTTTGGTGTCTAGCTCCAAGCGCCATCAGCTCGGGTCGCTTCGGCCCTGCTGTGGCGACGGAAGCCTCCTCGCAGGTCCTCCAGCGCCCTTCGCCTAAGGGCTTGCGCTTTTCTTAAATGCGAATTTCCATTTATTTTTAGAATAAACCTTTTTCACTTCCGGCACCTTAAAGAAAAAGGTGGCTAAAAGGAGTGAAAAACGTGAAATCATTTTTTGTTTTTGCTATGGTGTTGCTTTTTGTTTCCGGTTGTGGGTTTAACGAACCGACACAGGAAGGAAGTTTTCAGCAAGATGAAAATGGGACGAAATTAATGACCAATGCGAATCAACCTGTTCGTGAAAAGAAGGACATCGATTATTCAACGCAAAATCCGAATGTGGATATAACGAATAGTCCGCTTAACACGAGGGAGGATCAACAACAAATCGAACAAGTTTTAGCAATGGAAAAAGGATACTGGTTAGGCTCAATGTGGACAAATGGGAAAGATGCATGGGTGACGGTTTACACCTCCAATGACCTTTCTAAGCGAGACTTAAAAAAGCAGGAACAAAAGCTTCACGATAAAATGCAGGCGGCTCTTCCGCGCTTCGATTTGAGGGTAAAACTAAAAAGGAAAAACTAAGAACTCGTTCTAATGAGCGAGTTTTTTAAAATCCAAAAAGCGAGTTAATCCATCCTCGACGAATCGTCCGTTTCTTTGGCGCAGGTTCTAGGTTCGCAAACGGATCTTCTTTTTTTTCGCTTTCAAGTTTCTTTATCTTTGCTTCTAATTCTTCCACTTTGTTTTGTAACTCTTCCATCTCTTTTCGGTGTTGAAGCAATTGATAGGAGACGACATCGTCTGCTTTTTGATAAACCATTAATTCAAGCGCCTTTATTTTGGCGAGTAATCGATCGTTATTATACGAGTTGTTGCTTGAATCTTTTGTGGGCGCTACTTCTTCTTTCGTTTGAGAAGGTTGTGCTGGAAGCTGTAAATCTTTGATCGCGACTCCATTTTGGATTTGTTCATGAACTTGGATGAGTAGTTCAACATCTTGGGATGAAAATTGATAATGGCCGAGCTCGTTCCGTTCAATGGGGATGTCTAATTGCTTAATCCACCGCTGAACCGTTTTTGGTGAAACGCCTACTTTTTGTGCGACGGTCGACGTATTCATGTGTGGATTCCTCCTTTTTCCATTCGTCTCTTATCTTTCGTATTCGTGATAAGCTTTCTTCATCCTTCATGTCTGACAAAAGAAGTGGGTTTTCGTCAGAGAAAGTGGCAAATAGTGCGCTTTCTTGTCCAATCGACACAAGGGAAGATTTGCTTTTGACGGTTCCACTAGCCTATACTATAATTAATATGTTATGGATTAAATATGAGGTGAAGGTCCGTGTTAGATCGTCTACAAGCAGTAGAACAACGTTATGAGAAGCTAAATGAGCTTTTAATGGATCCAGAAGTGGTGAATGATCCGAAAAAGCTCCGTGAGTATTCAAAAGAGCAATCAGATTTACAAGAAACCGTTGAAGTATACAGAGAATATAAATCCGTTACAGAACAATTAAGCGATGCCAAAGCAATGCTTGAGGAAAAGCTTGATGCTGACATGCGCGAAATGGTAAAGGAAGAAGTCTCCGAGCTACAAGATCGCGAAGAGGAGTTAACGGAGCGATTAAAAGTGTTGCTACTTCCGAAAGACCCGAATGATGATAAAAACGTTATCATGGAGATTCGCGGAGCTGCAGGTGGAGAGGAAGCGGCGCTATTTGCGGCCGACTTATACCGTATGTACAGCCGTTATGCGGAAGCACAAGGTTGGAAGACGGAAGTGATGGAAGCAAATGCGACTGGAACTGGTGGTTATAAAGAGATTATCTTTATGATCAACGGTAAAGGGGCTTATTCTCGCTTAAAGTTTGAAAACGGTGCACACCGCGTGCAACGTGTTCCAGAGACAGAGTCAGGCGGACGTATTCATACGTCTACAGCTACGGTAGCCTGCTTACCTGAAGCGGAAGAAGTGGAAGTAGAAATTCATGAAAAAGACATTCGTGTTGATACGTTTGCTTCCAGCGGCCCAGGAGGTCAAAGTGTTAATACAACGATGTCCGCAGTTCGCTTAACGCACTTGCCGACAGGAATTGTCGTATCGTGCCAAGATGAAAAATCGCAGATTAAAAACAAAGAAAAGGCGATGAAAGTTTTACGCGCACGTATTTATGATAAATTCCAGCAAGAAGCACAAGCGGAGTATGACCAAACGAGAAAGATGGCGGTCGGATCTGGGGATCGCTCTGAGCGTATCCGTACGTACAACTTCCCGCAAAATCGTGTAACAGATCACCGTATCGGATTAACAATTCAAAAGCTTGATCAAATTCTAGAAGGTAAGCTTGACGAAGTGATTGAAGCGCTTATTATGGAAGATCAAGCGAACAAGCTGGAACAAGCAGGAGAGTAATGGATGATGAAAGTTTTTGAAGCCCTTAAATGGGCTTCTTCTTTTTTACAAGAAGCGGGAAGAGAAGAAAAGGTAGCGGAAATTTTATTGTGCCATCATTTAAATTGGTCACGCGCGCAATTATTAGCTGAAATGCGTACGGACTTAGAAGAACATGTATGGGAAGCCTTCAGAGAAAATGTGAAAAAGCATGCTGAAGGAGTACCTGTCCAATACATTGTCGGGCAAGAACACTTTTACGGTCGCCCATTTATTGTGAATGAAGAAGTATTAATTCCTCGACCGGAGACGGAAGAGCTTGTATGGGGGATTTTAGAAAGAACAAAGAAACTATTTGTTTCGGAAGAGCAAATTCAAGTTGTAGATGTCGGGACAGGAAGTGGAGCGATTGCAATTACATTAGCGCTTGAAAATAGTCGAATGAACGTGAGTGCAGTGGACATTGCGAAAGAATCAATTGACGTTGCGGAAAAGAATGCGAATGATTTAAACGCCTCCGTTCGGTTTATGCACGGGGACTTGCTTTCCCCACTCATTGAACGAAAGGAAAAAGTGCACATCGTTGTTTCCAACCCTCCATATATTCCGAACCAAGAAGTGGAGACGTTATCAACAGTCGTGAAAGACTACGAACCACTACGAGCGTTAGCAGGGGGAGAAGATGGCCTCGACTTTTACCGCCGATTATCAGAAGAGATTCCACACGTCATCGAGAGTACCGCCATAATCGGATTTGAAGTCGGTGTCGGCCAAGGAGAAGCGGTCGCTTCTTTATTGCAGAACGCTCTGCCCCATGCCGATGTAGAAGTAGTATTAGATATAAACGGGAAAGATCGAATGGTATTTGCGACCATTTCCGCTTAACAGAAACGAAAAAGCAGATTGAGCACATGTCTCATCTGCTTTTTCTAATTGGGGAGTCCACGCAAAGAAGAGTAGAACGCGCGCATAGGATGGGAGATTGCGCGCATAGAAGAGAGGAACTGGCGCATAGGAGAGGAGATTGCGCGCATAGGGAAGAGGCTCGCGCGCATAGAGGGAGCGAACTGGCGCATAGGGAAGAGGCTCGCGCGCATAAAGGTAGTGAATCGGCGCATAGAAGAGAAGCCCGCGCGCATAAAGGGGAGGAACTGGCGCATAGGAGAGGAGATTGCGCGCATAAAGGTAGTGAACCGGCGCATAGAAGAGCAGCCCGCGCGCATAAAGGGGAGGAACTGGCGCATAGGGGAGAGTCCCGCGCGCAAAGGGAAGAGGCTCGCGCGCATAAAGGAGAGGAACTGGCGCATAGGAGAGGAGATTGCGCGCATAAAGGGGAGGAACTGGCGCATAGGAGAAAGGATTGCGCGCATAGGGAAGAGGCTACTCGTGCGCATAAAGGTAGTGAACCGGCGCATAGAAGAGCAGCCCGCGCGCATAGAGAAGAAGAACCCCGCATAAAAGTCTTCCCCAATCGTATTTTCAGTCCCCTTACTATCTTCCCTAGTTTGATAGCAATTACAAAGTCTAGTAATCAATTTTTATGATTTTTAATGTTTAAGATTTTTCCCCGCTGCCCATAATGACAACTGAAGGGAGAGGGGAATGATGAAAAAACAAGCAATGGTATTAATCTATTTATATTTATTAATAGCAGGTGGCTTACTTTCTGCGTATCAAACACCGACTGTCGCAGCAAATGGAACAGTTGTCATTCCGGATGAGGCCATCCGCCTTCGAATTTTAGCTAATAGTGATCAAGAGAAAGATCAAAAAGTGAAGCAGTTAATTCGAGATGAAATTAATAAAGAAGTGAATGAGTGGGTGGCTTCTCTAACCTCAGTTGAAGAAGCGAGAAGTCTCATTAAAAAGCGACTTCCTGATATAGAAGCAATTGTGGAGAGAGTTTTACTTGAACAAAATCAAGAGCAGCCGTTTACTGTTGAGTTCAATCAAGTGGAATTCCCGACAAAGTTGTATGGTCAATATTTGTATCCTGCTGGAAATTATGAAGCGATTCTTGTCACGTTAGGAGAAGGAAATGGAGCAAATTGGTGGTGCGTATTGTTCCCGCCCCTTTGTTTCTTAGATTTTTCGAATAGTGAGGCTGTAGATGTAAGTGAGTTACAAGAAGGGGTAACAGCGGACGAACAAAATAATGAGGAAGAAGAGAAAGTGCTGACGGAACTTGTATCCAATGAAGAAGATGAGAAAGAAGAAGTAGAAGTGAAATTTTTTCTAGTCGAGTGGTTTACTTCCTTATTCTCGTAAATTGTGCATAATGCGTTTTTTTCCACATACATTGGGTAATAGAAAATGTGTGTGGAGGGAATCGGAATGTTCTATTCATTAAGATTAGCAACAAAATCGGATATAGATAATGTAAAAGAATTTGTTGGACAAGCAGGGTTATCCACAAATGGGATTGAAGCATCCATTCAGCAGTTTATGCTTTTAGAGAGAGACAGTTCAATTGTTGGATGTATCGGAATTGAGAAGATTAACGGCGACGGATTGCTGAGGTCGTTTGTTGCGTCAAAAGAAATCCAAAAAGCGCACTTAATGACCTTACTGGAAAGTGTAGATGTCGTAGCTGAAAAGGAAGCGCTTCAGAACGTTTATCTAGTAACAAATGAAGGGGCTTCGCTTGATTTTTTAACGATTACAGGGTTTCAAGCGATGCATGTGGATAAAGTCCCTGAACATATTCGACAAAATGAGCATGTAAAGCAAGCGATTCACAAAACATCAACAATAATTATGGTAAAATAAAAGAAGAGCTAGTGGATAACGGAACATAATCCACAGAGTTATCCACTTTCGAGACAGGTTTTATCCACAGATTGTGGAAAAACCTGTTTATTTTGTTGAAAACCACTAAAATATCGATAGTTTTTCAACCTTTAGATAAAAATATAGGTTGTGAATAAAAGGAGTAGACACACCATGAAAACGAACTATTGGGTTGTGGATAATGTGGATAATCAAGTGGGTTCGATTGAAGAAGCGGCGCGCTTGTTGAAAGATGGACAAGTTGTTGCTTTCCCTACTGAGACGGTTTATGGTTTGGGAGCGGATGCCACAAGTGATGAAGCTGTCCGAAAAATTTATGAGGCAAAAGGGCGTCCGAGTGATAATCCACTAATTGTCCACATTGCTGAAAAAAATCAGTTGCAGGTTATCGTAAGTGAGATCCCAGAATATGTTGAAAAGTTAATGGATGCTTTTTGGCCAGGGCCGTTAACCTTTATTCTTCCGAAAAGAGAAGGGTTATCCACAATCGTCACAGCTGGACTGCAAACAGTAGCTGTGCGGATGCCGAATCATCCAGTTGCCTTATCGCTAATCCAAAAAGCTCAATTACCAATTGCGGCTCCAAGTGCTAATCTATCTGGTAAACCGAGTCCGACGTTGGCGAAACATGTAATGGAAGATTTGAATGGGCGAATCGCAGGAATTGTGGATGGTGGAATGACCGGTGTCGGAGTTGAGTCCACTGTGCTTGATTGTACAGGAGATACTCCGATGATTTTACGTCCAGGTGGCATTTCGAAAGAGGAACTAGAAGAGATGGTCGGGACGGTATTAGTCGATCCTAATCTCGTAGATGAAAAGGAAAAGCCGAAATCACCCGGAATGAAATACACACATTATGCCCCAGACGCTCCGTTGTCCATTGTTGATGGAAGTCCTGAATTTATGCAGAAAGTCATTGAGCAATTTAGACTTGAAGGTAAGCGTGTCGGTGTATTAACGACAGAGGAAAACCAGTCTTTCTATGAAGCTGACCATGTTATCGTATGCGGGAATCGGAAAGATTTAAAAACGGTTGCGACTCATTTGTATGATGCGCTTCGTTCGTTTAATGAACAATCACTTGATGTTTTAGTCAGTGAATCCTTCCCGAATGCTGGAGTTGGTCAAGCCATTATGAATCGCTTATTGAAAGCCGCCGGACATCGTGTAATAAAAGAATAGCTCGTCATAATCTCCCTTTGATACGCATACGTTGAAGTAGGCGTGTCCAAGGGGGTTTTTTTATGTTTGATGAAATTATGACGTTATTTGTTATGGCAGCAGCTTTAGGAATGGATGCTTTTTCAGTTGGCCTTGGAATGGGGCTTATTCGTTTAAGGTGGCGTCAAATTTTTTATATTGGTATCACCATCGGCTTGTTTCATATGATGATGCCGCTTGCCGGAATGACGATTGGACGGTTAATGACCGATCAGCTCGGTTTTTTGGCAACGTATGCAGGTGGGAGTCTTCTCATGCTTTTAGGTTTTCAAATGATTTTGGCTTCCTTTCGTAAAGAGGATGCCCCCCTTATTACGCCGATTGGTTTTGGGTTAATTCTTTTCTCTTTAAGTGTAAGCTTAGACAGTTTTTCGGTCGGTTTAAGCTTAGGAATATATGGTGCTCAAATGTTATTAACCATTATGGTATTTGGGCTTATGAGCATGATTTTGACATGGGCCGGTTTATTAGTCGGTAAACATGTGCATTCGTGGATGGGATCTTATAGTGAGGCGTTAGGGGGATGTATTCTACTTGCGTTTGGCATAAAGCTACTTTTACCACTTTAAAATAGAAGCAGATGAAGCCGCCCTTCATCTGCTTTTTAATCGTTACAGAAGGTTTAAGTTCAATAAAGTGTTAAAGTATTCTCTTTACCGTTTTTTTGGTGTCTAGCTCCAAGCGCCATCAGCTCGGGTCGCTTCGGCCCTGCTGGGAAGAATCCTCGCAGGTCCTCCAGCGCCCTTCGCCTAGGGACTTGAGCTTTTCTTATCGTTTGGGGCAATTTCTTGAACGTATCGTGTTTGTCGTTACGTTGTCAGAATAGTTTCGAGTATAATAATAGGAAGAGAATCATTTTGAAGATAGGAGGGGGCACGTTGGAGAAGAGAATATTATTTGTCTGTACAGGTAATACGTGCCGAAGCCCGATGGCAGAGGCTTTGTTGCGTCATAAAATGGGAGATGAGGTGAGTGTACGTTCAGCGGGTGTATTTGCAGCTGACGGGAGTAGCGCGTCAGTAAATACAACCGAAGTGTTAAAAGAGAAAGGGATTCATATTGAGCATTCAGCTTCTTCTTTAACGGAGGATCTCGTTTCGTGGGCAACGTATATTTTAACGATGACCGAAAGTCATAAGCATCTTGTCTGTGCCCAATTTCAACAAGCGGCTCAGAAAACTTTCACATTGTCTGAATTTGTGAACGATGAAGGAATAGATGTGATGGATCCGTTTGGAGGCTCTGTTGAAATGTATCGTCATACTCGAGAGGAATTAACGCAAAAGATAGACAAGCTAATCGAAAAACTTCAGTAAGAAAAAGAGGAGGAAGTAGCGTTGAGCACCCAAAGAAAATACCGGTTTGGACTGCGAAAGAAGCTCGTCTTATTTACGACGATTTTAGCCCTTATTACGTATTCGACGAGCGCGTTTTTTATTTACATAGTATATGATTTTATCGCACAATCTATTTCTGAAGTTGCCTTTACCATCATTACGCTTTCATTAGGGATTATGTGGTCAGGTATTTTAGCGTATTTTGCAGCGGGGTTTATTACGAGCCCGCTTCAAAGGCTTGAAAAATCGGCGCGTAAAGCAGCAGAAGGAGATATTCAAGACGACGTACCGGTAAATGCTCGGGATGATGAAATTCAAGCGCTCGGTGTGGCATTTAATCACATGCTTGCGAATTTACGAGATATGGTTCGAAAAATCGACCAAAACTTTGAAGAGACAAACGAACAAGTTCAACATATTCATTTGGCTACTGAAGAAACGGAACAAAAAGCGAAAAACATCTCCTATACGATTGAGGAAATCTCGCGCGGTTCCGATCAAACTGCGATGTCTATTCAAGAGACGGCAACATCTCTAGAAGATGCCGTTAAATTAGCACATGAGGTCGAAACGAAAGCGAAAAAATCAGAAGTCTTATCGAATGAAATGGTTCAATCACTTGACCAAAGTACGAAAGTATTCCACTCTTTAATTAACGGCATTCATCATTTAGCAGAGAAAAATGAAGCATCTATTCAGCTTGTGCAACGGTTAGAGATGAATGCAAAAGAAGTTGAATCCATTGTTTCACTTGTTGGAGATATGGCGGACCAAACCAACTTATTAGCGTTAAACGCTTCGATTGAAGCGGCGCGAGCTGGAGAGCATGGCAAAGGGTTTGCGGTTGTTGCGCAAGAGGTTCGTAAGCTTGCTGATGAAAGTGCAAAAGCAGTTCAAGGAATCTCCGACTTGATTCAAAATATTCAGCGTGAAGTCAATGAAGTGGTTATTCAAATTAGTGATCAAGTGAACGTGGCACGAACAGAAGTGAAAAAAGGAGAAGAAACGAAAGAAAAACTTGAGGCAATGGGGCAAACTATACTTCAAGTTGCTGAGGCGGTAACGCAAATTACGGCGCTTGTAAAGCAACAGATGGAAAGTATTCAGCAAACGGGGGCTCAATCAGAGGAAGTAGCTGCGATTGCGGAAGAAACATCTGCGGGGGCTCAAGAAGTGACGAGAGCCATTCAAGATCAAACACATAATATTGAAAACATTAACGGATTAACGAAAAATTTACTCGTTCGGGCTGAACAGCTTAAGAAAACAATCGAGCGATTCACGTATTAATAAAAGGAGGATTCTTCATTATGAAAGTTATTTTAGCTTCCGACCACGGTGGGATTAATATTCGTAAAGAGATTGGCAACTTATTAGAGGAAATGAACATTGAATATGAAGATATCGGCTGTGAATGTGAAACATCGGTAGATTACCCAGACTATGCCCTTCCTGCTGCAGAGCGTGTAGCAAGCGGAGAATTCGATCGTGGAATTTTAATTTGTGGAACAGGAATTGGCATGAGCATTGCTGCAAATAAAGTTAAAGGCATTCGCTGTGCTCTTGTGCACGATTTATTTAGTGCAAAAGCAACGAGAGAACATAACGATACGAATATGCTAGCAATGGGTGAGCGTGTTATTGGCCCAGGTCTTGCGCGTGAAATTGCAAAAGTATGGCTGACTACAGAATTTGAAGGTGGCCGTCACGAACAACGCGTTAAAAAGATCGCCCAAATTGAAAATAAACATGCGTAAGGAGTGAGCCGATGTCTACGAACGTGCAGGTGTGGAGAGAAGAGCTTGCCACAATCATTCGTGATTTAGCTGACCAAGTATCGGTACGCCCTGGTCACATCCTTGTTATTGGTTGTAGCACGAGTGAAGTAATAGGAGAGAAAATAGGGAGTGCCGGTACGATTGAAGTAGCAGAAATGATTTATGAAGAGCTGGCTCAATTTCATGAACGAACAGGTGCGCACCTTGCGTTTCAATGCTGTGAACATTTAAATCGTGCACTTGTCATTGAACGAGAAGTGGCGTTGAAACATCAACTAGAGGAAGTGTCGGTTGTACCTGTCCCTCGTGCGGGCGGTTCGATGGCCTCCTATGCATATGATCGAATGAAAGACCCAGTTGTCGTTGAGCATATAAGGGCGGACCTTGGAATTGACATTGGCGACACGTTCATTGGCATGCACCTAAAGCATGTTGCGGTTCCTGTGAGATGTTCGAGAAAATCGGTTGGACATGCTCATGTTACCGTAGCATCAACGAGACCGAAGCTTATCGGGGGCGCGCGTGCACAATATGTAAAAACGAGTGAAGCTGAATCGTGTAGATAAGAGGATTTGTCTTCTCGTTGTAACATTTGGTTTAATGCGAATAAATGGTTCATAACTGCTTTTATTTTCCTGGAATAATGTTAAAAAACGAACATTCTTTTGTTGTTTAATCATAAAAATTAAGGTTTTTTGAAAGTGGAAATCATGCTAAAATGGATTTCAAGTAAGTTCAGTAGGTAGTTGAGATGGAGAAACTTACATAATTATGCACATCTTATGTAAGGCTTTTGGTGCCGTGTGGGCACGGATTTTTCAAGAAGGGGGAAATTGATGATGAACAATATCCAAAAACAGGATCCACAAGTATTTGAAGCTATTCAAGATGAGTTGAAGCGTCAGCGTACGAAAATCGAGTTAATCGCTTCTGAGAACTTTGTAAGTGAAGCGGTCATGGAAGCACAAGGTTCAGTTTTAACGAACAAGTATGCAGAAGGATATCCAGGACGTCGCTACTACGGTGGTTGTGAATACGTGGACGTCGCAGAAAACATTGCGCGTGATCGTGCAAAAGAAATGTTTGGAGCAGAGCATGTAAACGTACAACCTCACTCCGGTTCTCAAGCGAATATGGCGGTTTATTATGCGGTATTAGAGCCGGGCGACACGGTTTTAGGGATGAATCTGTCTCACGGTGGACATTTAACGCACGGAAGCCCCGTAAACTTCAGTGGAATTCAATTTAACTTCGTTGAATACGGAGTTGACAAAGAGACACACCTCATTAATTATGAAGATGTTCGTCAAAAAGCTCTTGAGCATCAACCGAAGTTAATCGTTGCAGGGGCAAGTGCTTATCCTCGTGAAATTGACTTCAAGAAATTCCGTGAGATCGCCGACGAAGTGGGCGCATATTTAATGGTTGATATGGCTCATATTGCAGGATTAGTAGCTGCTGGCTTACACCAAAATCCAGTGCCTTACGCACATTTTGTGACAACAACGACACATAAAACGTTACGTGGACCTCGCGGTGGTATGATCTTATGTAAAGAAGAGTTCGCGAAGAAAATTGATAAATTCATCTTCCCTGGTATTCAAGGGGGACCTCTTATGCACGTTATTGCGGCAAAAGCGGTTGCATTCGGTGAAGCACTACAAGATGAATTCAAAACATACTCCAAACAGATTATTGCCAATGCGAAACGATTGGCTCAAAAGTTAAATGAAGAAGGGCTTAACCTTGTTTCAGGTGGAACGGATAACCACTTAATCTTAATTGATGTGCGTAATTTAAACATTACAGGGAAAGTTGCGGAGCACGTCCTTGATGAAATTGGTATCACAGTGAACAAAAATACGATCCCATACGATCCAGAATCTCCATTCATTACAAGCGGTATTCGAATCGGTACAGCTGCAGTTACAAGTCGCGGCTTCGGTGAAGAAGAAATGGACGAAATTGCTTCCATCATTTCTCTTGCGCTGAAAAACCATGAAGATGAGGCGAAGTTAGAAGAAGCGAAACAACGCGTGAACGCATTATCAGAGAAATTCCCTCTTTATCCAAGTTTATAAGTTGAAAGAGAAGAAGCGCTTTTTTAGAAAAGTGCTTCTTTTTTATACGATAAAAACATTCACTAGCGGTCATGAAATTCCAATAATTTTTTTGAAAATCCCCCTTTTTACAACTGCAGAGATTTTAAAGAGGTACGGACGTCTAAACGTTGATACAGCGCGCTTTCAAGCGTTTTCGTCATTTTTATGAATGAGGTGTTGAAACGAGGTTTCTTTTTCTGTACAATCAATTGAGGTGTAAAAGAGTAAAGGAGATGTATATTGTGGGCAAAGTTTACGTTTTTGATCATCCGTTAATTCAGCATAAGTTAACGTTAATTCGTGATAAAAACACAGGAACGAAAGAGTTCCGTGAGCTTGTGGACGAAATTGCTACGCTAATGGCGTTTGAAATTACACGTGACCTTCCGCTTGAAGAAGTAGAGGTTGAAACACCGGTTAGCAAAGCTACTTCTAAAGTATTATCAGGTAAAAAGTTAGGAATCGTTCCGATCTTGCGTGCAGGATTAGGAATGGTTGACGGTATTTTAAAATTAATTCCGGCAGCAAAAGTGGGCCATGTTGGTTTATATCGTGACCCGGAAACATTAAAGCCAGTTGAATATTATGTGAAGCTTCCGTCTGATGTAGCGGAGCGTGAATTCATTGTTGTGGACCCAATGCTTGCAACTGGGGGTTCTGCTGTTGAAGCGATTCATTCGTTGAAAAAGCGCGGGGCGAAAAACATCCGATTCATGTGTTTAGTAGCAGCACCAGAAGGCGTTGAAACGATGCAGCAAGAGCATCCAGATGTGGACATTTACATTGCAGCGTTAGATGAGAAATTAAACGATCACGGATACATCGTACCTGGACTTGGAGATGCTGGGGATCGTTTATTTGGGACAAAATAATCCATTCATCACAGCAAGTACACGGTGCTTGCTGTTTTCCATTCTACATCTCCTTTACGGACGTATCTTTTATTCATGAAACAAACGAAATGGAGCAAACTAACAACTGAGGTGAACGCGATGCGATTAGTTGTTATGTGCTCCATTTTTTTATTTTTCATGCCAAATGCAATCATTCAAGCTGCTACTTATCCTTCCATTCCTTCATTACCGCTCGATGATCGTGAGGAAATGAAGCGAATCATTGTCTTTGTGGAAGGGCAATCCGTTTTATCCGCTAAGAAAAAGCTTATGAATACGTATCCCTCCATTCGAATTGTACGTACGTATGAAACGGCGTTTAAAGGATTCGTAATTGAAGGCGATTCTGAAATACTGAAACAAGTAACAGATGAACCGTATATTAAAGAAGCCGCACCTGTCTCTGTTTATCAAACACATATTGAAGAAAGTGTCCCTTTTATCGGCGGAGAGGATATTAGAGGTCATTTTAATGAACGCCATGAGCGATTAACGGGGAAAGGAATTAAAGTCGGGATTATCGATACCGGAATTGATTATACGCATCCTGATTTACAAAAGAGCTTTCGCGGTGGCTTCGATGTCGTAGACCAAGACGATGACCCGATGGAAACGAAGATGAATCAATACGGAGCAACCATTCACGGGACGCATGTGGCAGGTATTATCGCAGCGGACGGTAAGTTAAAAGGAGTTGCCCCGGATGTTAGCCTATATATGTATCGAGCACTCGGTCCAAATGGAATGGGGACGAGTGATCAAGTAATTGCTGCCATTGAAAAGGCGATTGAGGACAAAGTGGACGTGCTAAATCTATCATTAGGAAATAACGTCAACAGCCCCGATTGGCCGACAAGTCTAGCGTTAAACAAAGCGGTAGAGAAGGGAATTGTTGCAGTAGTTTCAAGCGGAAATGCCGGTCCAAAACCTTGGACAGTTGGCTCCCCAGGAACGGCAAGTAAAGCGATTTCGGTCGGCGCTTCTACACCACCAATCCGAGTTCCTTATTTAACGTTGTCAGGACATGAGAAAGAGATTCGCCTCCATCCTTTACACGGGGCAAAAGAATGGAACCTCACTGGCTCTGAAGACATTGTCTATGCCAAAATTGGTGAGAAAACGGATTTTCCAACAGATGTGAATGGAAAAGTTGTTTTAGTAAAACGAGGGCTTATTACATTCACCGAAAAGGTAGAGAACGCGGTTCAACGCGGAGCAAAAGCGGTTCTCATTTACAACGATCAAAAGGGAGCGTTCATGGGTCATTTAGAAAAGGAATACTCTATTCCGGTTGCTGCCATATCAAAAGAAGATGGGACGTGGCTCCGGAAGCAAATTCAACAAAAGCCGTGGCTGAAAACCGTTTATCGAGAAGAGGTCGATACGTTAGCGCCGTTTAGTTCACGTGGTCCTGTGACTTCGACATGGGCGATTAAGCCTGATGTCGTAGCCCCGGGTGTCGCGATTGACAGCACGATTCCAAACGGATATCTAGCCCTGCAAGGAACAAGTATGGCAGCGCCTCATGTCGCTGGAGCAAGTGCAATCGTCAAACAAGCGCACCCAGATTGGACGCCAGAACAAATAAAAGCAGCCTTAATGAATAGCGCCACGCCTTTAGAGCAGAAGGGAAAACGTCTACCTGCCTATGAACAAGGGGCTGGCAGAATAGACATCGTTAAAGCGGTTGATATAAAAGCGCTCATTTACCCAGCTTCCCTTTCTTTCGGACAAATTCAGTCGAACGGAACGAGAGTTGAGAAGGAAGTAAAAGTTACCCTCGATAACCAAGGGGAGGAACCACAACGGTTTGAATTCCTTCAACCAGACCATCATGCAGGGATTCAATGGAAGCTTCCTCATTCTGTTTTGGTTCCTGCAAAGGAGAAGAAGCAAGTCACAATTATGGCAGATATTACGCCAAGTATGTATAAAAAAGGGGTATATGAAGGGGAATTAGCGGTGGAAACGAACGATGGCGTCATCCGCTTACCGTATCTGTTTGTGACGAATGAACCGGATTACCCACGGCTAATGGGCTTTGACTACGGACTATCTGATTTTCGGGATGCGTTTCATTATGAGCTTTATTTACCTGGAGGAGCGGATGAATTTGGCATTGCTTTGTATGATCCGGATTCGCTACGTTTTATAGGGTTTTTAGACTGGCAGCGAAACGTAGGAAGAGGGCTAAGGTCTATCGATGTGAAAAAGGAAGAACTTTCTTTTCCAGAAGGGGTTTATAAAGCGATTATTTTTGCTAAAAAAAGTGGGAAGGAAGACCGATTGGAAATAGATCTCGTATTAGATTTGGAGTGGTTAAAAAACCGTTAAAAAAATTGTGAAAAAAATGTGAACAAATTGTGAGGTAAACCGCCAATTTGTGAAAGTTTTCGCATAAACAGATTGACATGAAATAGTGGCTATTGTATGCTAAACGGGGAGTAAATGATAAGGTTTTCACTACCTAAATTCTATGTATAAATCCCAGAATAATCCTTATATTATAAATATTGTGAGGATTTCATTTATGAGACAAAACAAACGCCATCCGCTCCAAGCAATGGCTTTAATGTCTGCCATCCTATCACAGTTAGTAGGCTCCACACTCATTGGAATATTTGGGGGTAGATGGTTAGACGGACAGTTCCAAACTGCACCACTATTTTTAATCATTGGCCTTCTTTTAGGACTTGCTGCAGGGATTTATGCGATGCTCCGGTTAGTCCAACATTATTTCTCAGGAGACTAGATTTGATCATGTATTCATTTGAGAACTTACTAGCAAGGAGCAAAAAGTACATATTTTATTTGTACAGCATCTATGTATTGGGATGGGGATTTACACCGTATCCAACCATTTTCCTCGGACTTATTCTTGGAACAAGTTTTAGCCTCTACAATCTATGGTTATTAATTCGAAAATCAAATCAGTTCAACAGTCGAATAAGCGAAGGTAAAGCAGCACGTTCACTAGGAACGATATCGAGAATGGCCGCCGCAGGACTAGCGGTTTTAATCGCACTAAGATTCCCGGAATACTTTCATTTCATAAGTGTAATTATTGGATTAATGACAATGTATGTTGTCATTATGATAGATTATTTTTTCTACATTCGCGGACAAGCTTGGGAAGAGAGGTGAATTCTGTTGGGTCACGAAGCTCCAATTGTTGATTTTTTAGGTCTGCAATTTAACTTAGCAAACATCCTTATGATTACAATCACAAGTGTTATTGTATTCATCATCGCAGTTCTAGCAACCCGCACTTTATCCATGAATCCTACTGGTATGCAAAACTTTATGGAGTGGGTATTAGACTTTGTGCGAAACATCATTAGTAGCACGATGGATTGGAAGACTGGCGGACGTTTCTTGACGCTGGGTGTAACGCTACTCATGTATATTTTCGTAGCGAACATGCTCGGACTTCCGTTTGCCGTCATTGTGGATCACCAGCTTTGGTGGAAATCGCCTACAGCCGATCCGACAATTACATTAACATTAGCTATAATGATTGTTGCCCTTACGCATTATTATGGAATTAAAATGAAAGGGGCAGCTGAATATGGTCGCGATTTCTTAAGACCACTTCCATTCTTATTTCCATTAAAAATTATAGAAGAGTTTGCAAACACGTTAACGCTTGGTCTACGTCTTTACGGTAACATCTTTGCCGGAGAGATTTTACTAGGTTTATTAGCGGGTCTTGCAGTAAATGGTTATGGTGATGGTATAGCTAGCGGTATCATCGGATCTTTAGTTGCCGCTGTACCGATGCTAGCATGGCAAGGATTCAGTATTTTCGTCGGAGCCATCCAAGCATTCATTTTCGTTATGTTAACAATGGTTTATATGGCACACAAAGTGAGTCATGACCATTAATTTTATAAACATTAAGCTTTATTGTTTCAAATTTCATTTTTCAAAACATTATTTTTTACAAATAAAAGGAGGACATTACTCATGAATTTATTAGCAGCTGCAATTGCAATTGGTTTAGCGGCACTTGGTGCTGGTATTGGTAACGGTCTTATCGTATCTCGTACAGTAGAAGGAATCGCGCGTCAACCAGAGGCTCGCGGAATGCTTCAAACAACAATGTTCATCGGGGTTGCGTTAGTAGAGGCGATTCCGATCATCGCAGTAGTTATCGCATTCATGGTATTTGGTGCGTAATTTATCTAATTACAACTAATGGCGAAGATTATTAAACGCTTCGCCATTCCTTTATGTATTGTAATGGAAATGAAAACGATTTAATTCGGTTTTGACTTATACATGTGTATGATTTCTTGGAGTTACATTGCAACTCTTGAAGGGAGTGAAAACAAGCCGTGTTAACATTTGACTTGGCCCTAGGTGCTGGTGGATCTGCATTTAATGGTGGAGATATCTTATACCAGCTAATCATGTTCTTAATTTTATTAGCATTGCTCAGAAAATTTGCGTTCGGTCCGTTAATGGGCATTATGAAGCAACGTGAAGAGCACATCGCAAACGAAATTCGTTCTGCAGAAGAAAAGCATGAAGAAGTGAAAAAGCTTGCTGAAGAGCAGCGTGAACTTTTAAAGAAGGCTCGTCAAGAATCACAAGAGCTTGTTGAAAATGCGAAGAAGCTTGGCGAACAGCAAAAAGAAGACATCATTCAAGCCGCTCGAGCTGAAGCTGAACGTTTAAAAGAATCAGCAAGAAAAGAAATCGAGCAAGAAAAAGAACAAGCGGTTGCTGCTTTACGCGACCAAGTGGCTTCTCTATCTGTATTAATTGCTTCTAAAGTAATTGAGAAGGAATTAAGTGAAGCTGAACAAGAAAAGCTGATCAATGACTACATTAAAGAGGCAGGAGAAGAGCTATGATGGGTGTAGCGAAACGATATGCTCTCGCTCTTTTTCAAATCGCCAAAGAAAAGCAAGCAATTGATCAGTTTGAAGCGGATTTACGCGTAGTGAAAGAAGTATTCGTAGCAAACGGTGAGTTTCTACAAGTTCTTTCACACCCTAAAGTTACTGTAGAAAATAAAAAAGCACTTGTAAAAGAGGCGTTTGCTTCTGTATCAGGTGATGTTGTTAATACACTTCTGTTATTAGTTGATCGTCACCGCATCGAGATTGTGACAGAACTTGCAGATCGCTTTGTCGAACTCGCAAATGAAGAACAAGGTACTCAAGATGCGAAAGTGTATTCCGTTCGTCCGTTAAACGATGAACAACTTAAAGCCCTTTCCGAAGCATTTGCTAAAAAAGTTGGCAAACAGTCGCTACGTATTGAAAACATTGTAGATGAAAGTTTAATCGGTGGCATTAAGCTTCGCATCGGAAATCGTATTTTTGATGGTAGCGTAAGCGGAAAGCTTGAACGTATTGAACGTGAATTAGTTGCGAAAAGTTCGTAGATAGGGGTGAAACTCATGAGCATCAAAGCTGAAGAGATTAGTGCACTGATAAAAAAGCAGATTGAAAACTATCAGTCAGATATTAAAGTAAGTGATGTCGGTACTGTTATTCAAGTGGGTGACGGTATCGCTCGTGCTCATGGCCTAGACAATGTTATGGCTGGTGAGCTTGTTGAGTTCTCAAACGGCGTTATGGGTATGGCTCAAAACCTTGAGGAAAACAACGTCGGTATCGTAATTTTAGGACCTTACACAGACATCCGTGAAGGCGACGAAGTACGTCGTACAGGTCGTATCATGGAAGTACCTGTAGGGGAAGAGTTAATTGGTCGTGTCGTTAACCCATTAGGACAACCTGTTGATGGTCTTGGTCCAATCGAAACGACTCAAACTCGTCCAATCGAAAGTCCAGCACCTGGTGTAATGGATCGTAAATCTGTTCATGAGCCATTACAAACTGGTATTAAAGCGATTGACGCGCTTATTCCAATCGGTCGTGGTCAGCGTGAGTTAGTTATCGGAGACCGTCAAACTGGTAAAACACAAATCGCGATTGACACAATCTTAAACCAAAAAGACGAAAACATGATCTGTATCTATGTTGCGATCGGTCAGAAAGAATCTACAGTTCGTAACGTAGTAGAAACGCTTCGTAAGCACGGTGCATTAGATTACACAATCGTTGTAACAGCATCTGCTTCTCAGCCAGCTCCGCTATTATTCTTAGCTCCTTACGCTGGTGTAACTATGGGTGAGCATTTCATGTACAACGGTAAACACGTGCTTGTTGTATACGATGATTTATCAAAACAAGCGGCTGCATACCGTGAGCTTTCACTATTATTACGTCGTCCACCAGGCCGTGAAGCATTCCCAGGGGATGTATTCTACTTACACTCTCGCCTTTTAGAGCGTGCGGCGAAATTAAGTGACGCAAAAGGCGGCGGTTCTTTAACGGCATTACCATTCGTTGAAACACAAGCTGGTGACATTTCAGCATACATTCCAACGAACGTAATCTCTATCACAGATGGACAGATTTTCTTACAATCTGACTTATTCTTCTCTGGTGTGCGTCCGGCGGTTAACCCAGGTCTTTCTGTATCACGTGTAGGTGGTTCAGCTCAAATTAAAGCGATGAAGAAAGTATCTGGTACGTTACGTCTTGACTTAGCGGCATACCGTGAGTTAGAAGCATTCGCTCAGTTCGGTTCTGACCTTGATAAAGCGACACAAGCAAAATTAAACCGCGGTGCTCGTACAGTAGAAGTATTAAAACAAGGCATCAACAAACCAATTGCGGTTGAAAAACAAGTTATGATCCTTTACACATTAACAAAAGGATTCTTAGATGATATTCCAGTAGAAGACATTCGTCGTTTCGAAGAGGAGTTCTATGCGTACTTAGATCAAAACGCGAAAGAGCTTCTTGAAGAAATTCGCACAACTGGCGGCCTTCCAGAAGATGCGAAAATGGAAAGTGCAATTACAGGCTTCAAAAAGACGTTTGTTATCTCTGAATAATAAATCGGTTGTGAAGGGCCGGTTACCTGCTTTTCACAACCCCCTTAATGAGTCGGCTATTTTTCAATAAAGGTGGTGAAAACCTTTGGCATCTTTACGCGATATTAAATCCAGAATCACCTCAACGAAAAAAACAAGCCAGATTACAAAAGCGATGGAGATGGTTTCAGCATCTAAATTAAATCGTGCAGAAAACAACGCCAAAGCTTTTGTTCCGTACATGGAAAAAATTCAAGAGGTGGTAGCAAACATTGCACTAGGTAGCACCGATGTTAGCCACCCGATGTTACAAAAACGTCCGGTAAAGAAAACAGGTTATCTCGTTATAACATCAGATCGTGGTCTTGCTGGTGCGTTTAACAGTAGCGTGTTACGTGCAGTTTACCAAACGATTAATGAGCGCCATCAATCAAAAGATGAATATACCGTCATTGCGATCGGTAAAATTGGTCGCGACTTCTTCAAGAAGCGTGGAATTTCCGTAATTGAAGAAATCGTCGGCATTAGTGATGAAATGTCGTTTGCGGATATTAAAGACATTGCGGCCAAAACGGTTCAACTTTTTGCGGAAGGTCACGTAGACGAAATCTACATGTACTACAACCATTTTGTAAGTGCGATTCAGCAAGATGTAACGGAGAAGAAATTACTTCCGTTAACGGATATTGCAGCGAACAACAAAATGACTTCGTATGAGTTTGAACCAGGACCAGAAGAAATTTTAGAAGTTTTACTTCCACAGTATGCTGAAAGCTTAATCTACGGTGCGTTATTAGATTCAAAAGCGAGTGAGCATGCAGCACGTATGACAGCAATGAAAAATGCGACGGATAATGCGAAAGAGCTTATTAATACTCTTACGCTTTCTTATAACCGTGCACGTCAGGCTGCGATTACGCAAGAGATTACGGAGATTGTCGGCGGTGCAGCAGCACTTGAATAGGATATTTGTGAAAGTTAGTTAGGAGGGAAAGCGAACATGAAAGGACGCGTTACTCAAGTTATGGGTCCGGTTGTAGACGTTAAGTTCGAAAGCGGACACCTACCAGAAATCTACAACGCCCTAAAAGTTTCGTATAAAGCGCGTAATGAAAATGAAGTCAACATTGACTTAACATTAGAAGTTGCCCTTCATTTAGGTGACGATACGGTTCGTACTATTGCCATGGCTTCCACTGATGGTGTAACTCGTGGCTTGGAAGTTGAAGATACTGGTGCGCCTATTTCTGTACCAGTTGGAGACGTTACATTAGGTCGTGTATTTAACGTATTAGGTGAAAACATTGACCTTGATGAGCCAATTCCAGCAGAAGCTCGTCGTGACGCTATCCATAAGCAAGCTCCAACATTCGATCAACTTTCTACTGAAGTAGAAATCCTTGAAACAGGTATCAAAGTAGTAGACCTTCTTGCTCCTTACATCAAGGGTGGAAAAATCGGTCTATTCGGTGGTGCCGGTGTAGGTAAGACGGTATTAATTCAGGAGCTTATTAACAACATCGCTCAAGAGCACGGTGGTATTTCCGTATTCGCCGGTGTAGGTGAGCGTACTCGTGAAGGTAACGACTTATACTTCGAGATGAAGGACTCTGGCGTTATCAACAAAACAGCGATGGTATTCGGTCAGATGAACGAGCCGCCTGGAGCACGTATGCGCGTTGCGTTAACAGGTCTTACAATGGCAGAATACTTCCGTGATGAGCAAGGACAGGACGTATTATTCTTTATCGATAACATCTTCCGTTTCACACAGGCAGGTTCTGAGGTATCAGCGTTATTAGGACGTATGCCATCTGCCGTTGGTTACCAGCCAACACTTGCAACGGAAATGGGTCAATTACAAGAGCGTATCACATCTACTAACGTAGGTTCCGTAACATCGATCCAAGCGATTTACGTACCTGCCGATGACTACACTGACCCAGCGCCAGCAACAACGTTCGCTCACTTAGATGCGACTACAAACTTAGAGCGTAAACTTTCTGAGATGGGTATCTACCCTGCCGTTGACCCACTTGCATCTACATCTCGTGCATTAGCGCCTGAGATCGTTGGTGAAGAGCATTACTCAGTTGCTCGTCAAGTTCAGTCAACGTTACAACGCTATAAAGAATTACAAGATATCATCGCGATCCTTGGTATGGACGAGTTATCTGATGAAGACAAGCTTGTTGTACATCGCGCTCGTCGTATCCAATTCTTCTTATCTCAAAACTTCCACGTTGCAGAGCAGTTCACTGGTCAACCAGGTTCTTACGTACCAGTTAAAGAAACTGTACGTGGATTCAAAGAGATTCTTGAAGGAAAATACGACCACTTACCAGAAGATGCGTTCCGCTTAGTAGGTCGCATTGAAGAAGTGGTTGAAAAAGCGAAGGAAATGGGCGTAGAAGCTTAATCTTGGGACCTAGGAGGAGGAACAATTCATGAAGACAGTACAAGTAAATGTCGTCACTCCCGATGGCCCAGTTTACGATGCAGAAGTTGAAATGGTAAGCGCCAAAGCTCAAAGCGGTGAGCTTGGCATCTTACCAGGACATATTCCAATGGTGGCTCCACTATCAATCGGTGCAGTACGCCTGAAAAAAGGAAGCAGCACGGAACTCGTGGCTGTTAGCGGAGGCTTTCTAGAAGTTCGACCTGATAAAGTCACCATCCTCGCACAGGCAGCTGAAAGAGCTGAAAACATTGATGTCGCTCGTGCAAAAGCAGCGAAAGAGCGTGCTGAGCGCCGCCTTCGCGAAAAAGCAGACGACATTGATTTCAAACGTGCAGAACTTGCACTTCAACGTGCCATCAATCGATTAAACATTGCAGGCAAATAAACGATAAAACCTTAGCCGTTTTGGCTAAGGTTTTTTTGTTAGGTAGGGGTTTTTAGGGTAGAAGACGGGATCGGGAGCGCTTGGGCGGAACCCTGGTAGAGTTGGGCGAAGGAGTGTGTGGTATGGGCGAAAACTCGGTTATGTTGGGCGGAAAGCAAGAGGTTGGGCGGAAACTCGGTTATGTTGGGCGAAGGAGTGTGTGGTATGGGCGAAACCCTGGTTATGTTGGGCGGAAAAGCAGAAGTTATGGGTGAGCCCCCGCTTCAGTTGTGCCCAAAAGCATGAGGTTTGGGCCGATAAACCGGAAAATTTGGACGAACAGCGGTCAATTAGCGGATAATGGCAACTGCTACTCGTTAACATTTTTTCTCCCTCTTTTCGAAGGATATCGGCCACCTTTTCACGAATTTATTTTTATATAAAGATTCAATGGAAGAGTCAAGAGACGGGAAAAATTCATGAATATAAGCTCAGTCTTGTCTATAAGCATAGTAATAAAGTGTTTTTCAACTGGAGCATAATCGACTAGTTTCAGGAAAAATGATATAATGTTAGCGATTACATTCCGAATATTCAAATAAAATAGAGCGAAGGAGGAGGTATGGTGGAGTCGTTAAATATATATCAAAATAGTTATTTGCTTGTTTTTACGTTTCTACTAGTAGGAATTTTATTACCGATTGTTGCGTTAACCATTGGGAAGTGGTTACGTCCTAATAAGCCAACGCTAGAAAAACAAACTACGTATGAGAGTGGAATCGAACCTTTTCATGATTCCCGTGTTCAGTTTAACGTCCGTTACTACATCTTTGCATTGCTTTTTGTCATCTTTGATGTTGAAACGGTTTTTTTATACCCTTGGGCTGTGGCGTATGAACATCTTGGTATATTTGCTTTGATCGAAATGCTCATTTTTGTCGTCATGTTGTTAATCGGTTTAATTTATGCTTGGAAAAAGAAGGTGTTGAAATGGATGTAAATTGGCCGAACATTCCCGATGAAGAAATGGAAGAATTGAGGCAGAGTGTTTTTTTAACGACGCTAGAGCAGCTGAAAGCATGGGCGAGAAGTAATTCGCTTTGGCCGTTAACATTCGGGTTAGCGTGCTGTGCGATTGAGATGATGGGCGTTGGAGCCTCTCATTATGATTTAGACCGATTCGGTTCATTTTTTCGAACATCTCCAAGACAATCAGACGTTATGATAGTGTCTGGAACGGTGACGAAGAAGATGGCACCGGTATTAAGAAGGTTGTATGATCAAATGCCAGAGCCGAAATGGGTGATTGCGATGGGGTCATGTGCAACGGCAGGCGGACCCTACATAAAGTCCTACTCTGTTGTGAAAGGAGTAGACCAAATCGTTCCGGTAGACGTATATATTCCTGGATGCCCACCAAATCCAGCAGCTCTTATTTATGGAATAAACAAGCTAAAGGGTAAAATTAGAGAAGAAGCAAGGACGGGAAAGAAGGTGACATGACGTGAGTGAGGACAATCGTCGAACGAACGAATCTGAAGAACAAAAGCTAGCGAAGCAAAAAGCAGCGGCAGCGGCTCGCGCAAAAGCAGAAGCGCTGCGGAAACAAAAAGAGAAGGAAGAATCAAGTGACCCCGAAACGCTAGCGAAGCAAAAGGCAGCAGCAGCGGCTCGCGCGAAAGCAGAAGCGCTGCGGAAACAAAAAGAGAAGGAAGAATCAAGTGACCCCGAAACGTTAGCGAAGCAAAAGGCAGCGGCAGCGGCTCGCGCAAAAGCAGAAGCGCTGCGGAAACAAAAAGAGAAGGAAGAATCAAGTGACCCCGAAACGTTAGCGAAGCAAAAAGCAGCAGCAGCGGCCCGTGCAAAAGCGGAAGCGCTGCGGAAGCAAAAAGAGAAGGAAGAATCAAGTGACGCTGAAACGCTAGCGAAGCAAAAGGCAGCAGCAGCGGCCCGTGCGAAAGCAGAAGCGCTACGGAAACAAAAGGGAGAGAAGTCCCAAGACGTAGATGAAGCTAAGAAGAAAGCGATAGCTGCAGCTAAGGCGAAAGCGGCGGCAGCAGCGAAAGCAAAAGCTTTGAGAGAAAAGCAAGAAACAACTCCTGAAGAAAAGAAACCATCACCGAATGAACCTCTACTTCAAAAATATAAGAAAGTGATTGAAGAGTCCATTGGGTTAGAAGGAATAGAAGACTCTTACATTAATACCCTTTCAAAAGATGTCCCCACATTTGTTGTAGCAAAAAATGATTACTTGCGTGTGACAGAACTATTCCATCAGCATGAACAGTTAAAGTTTGAGTATTTATCCGAATTACATGGTACAGATTTTGAGACACATATGGAGGTGTATTTGCACTTATATTCTTTTACACATGGACAGAAGGTTGTACTTGTCGTCAAGCTCGACCGAGATCAGCCTGTTTTGCCTTCGGTTGTTCACTTATGGAAAGGGGCGAATTGGCCGGAGCGAGAGGCTTTTGATTTATTAGGCATAACGTTTACCGGGCATCCTGAGCTGAAGCGGATTGTCTTGCCAGATGATTGGGTAGGCCATCCATTAAGAAAAGATTACGAACCATATGATGTGGAGGTGTAGCAATGATTCGTACTGAAGAGATGTTGCTCAATGTCGGGCCACAGCATCCGAGCACGCATGGAGTCTTCCGTCTTGTCATTAAAATTGATGGCGAAATCATTCAAGAGGCTACACCGGTTATCGGTTACTTGCATCGCGGGACGGAAAAAATTGCGGAAAACTTGCAATATACCCAAATCATTCCCTATACAGATCGGATGGATTATTTATCGGCAATGACGAACAATTATGTTCTATGCCATGCGGTTGAAACGATGGCAAATATCGAAGTTCCGGAGAAGGCAGAGTACTTACGAGTAATTGCCATGGAGCTTGGTCGAATTGCGAGTCATCTTGTTTGGTGGGGAACCTACTTATTAGACATTGGGGCCGTGAGTCCTTTCCTCTATGCGTTTCGTGAACGTGAGATGATTATCAATCTATTAAATGAATTAAGTGGGGCACGCCTCACGTTCAACTATATGCGCGTCGGTGGCGTGAAGTGGGATGCTCCGGATGGTTGGATTGAGAAAGTGAAGGAGTTCATCCCTTATATGCGAGATCAGCTAGCGGGGTATCACGATCTTGTGAGCGGAAACGAAATCTTCCTTCAGCGTGTGAAAGGAGTCGGGGCTTATACAAAAGAAGACGCCATTCAATATTCGTTAAGCGGAGCGAATTTACGCTGTACAGGGGTTGCATTTGATTTAAGAAAAGCTGAGCCTTATTCGATTTATGACCGCTTTTCCTTTGACGTTCCTGTAAGGGAAGCGGGAGATGCGTTTGCGCGGTATGAGTGTCGAATGGAAGAGATTGAACAGTCGCTACGTATATTAGAGCAAGCTTGTGAGCAATTCCCGAAGGAAGGAAAAATCATGGCAAAAGTGCCAAAAATCATTAAGCCGCCTAAAGGGGAGACCTATGTAAGAATCGAGTCACCCCGTGGAGAGATTGGCTGCTATATTGCAAGCAATGGGAAGAAAGAACCGTATCGCCTGAAGTTTCGTCGACCGTCCTTTTACAATCTTCAAATTTTACCGAAGCTCCTAAAAGGAGAAAATATGGCAAATTTGATTGCCATTTTAGGAGCCATTGACATCGTTTTAGGGGAGGTGGACGGGTAATGATGCAAGGACTTCTTCAAGAAGCGCCGAGTGTCCTGAATCTCCTCCTCTTTTTTTCCTTAACGCTTGCGTTTTTGTTTATGGTTTTAGGGTTTGTGACATACGGAATTTTAGCTGAGCGGAAAGTGATGGGGTTTATGCAAGGGAGATACGGACCGAGCGAAGTCGGTGGGAAATGGGGTCTTCTTCAAACGGTGGCGGATGTATTGAAACTCTTGCTAAAAGAGGACACCATTCCGAAAGCGGCTGATCGAACCCTATTTATATTGGCGCCTGTTTTAGCTTTTACACCCGCTTTTCTCGTTTTAGCGGTTATGCCGTTTACGGAGGCGTTTCATTTTGCGGATATCGGTATTGGGCTCCTATATTATATGGCAATCTCAGGGTTAACGACCCTCGCTGTTGTGGCTGGAGGATGGGCGTCGAATAATAAATACGCGCTCTTAGGTGGAATGCGGGCTGCTGCCCAAATGATCTCGTATGAAATACCTCTCGTCATGTCAGTCATTGGTGTCGTTTTATTTGCTGGGAGCTTAAATTTAATAGAAATAGTTGAGGCGCAAAGTACAGTCTGGTTTATTTTTCTCCAACCGATTGGATTTTTAATTTTCTTGATTGCTTCGGTTGCTGAGCTGAATCGGACCCCTTTTGACCTTCCCGAAGCGGAAAGTGAACTCGTCGCAGGCTATCATGTCGAATATTCCGGTTTCCGGTGGGCGTTTTTCATGCTTGCTGAGTACGTGTACTTTTTCGCGATGGCTTCGCTAACGACGGTCTTATTTTTAGGAGGATGGCATCCGGTTTTTGGTCTTGATTTCATTCCGGGGGCTATATGGTTTGCCCTCAAGTTTAGTGCAATCGTGTTTTTACTCATCTGGTTTCGGGTGACGCTTCCACGAATTCGCGGAGACCAGTTGATGGAATTCGGCTGGAAAGTATTGTTGCCGGTCGCATTACTCAATATTTTTATCACCGCCATCGTCAAGCAACTGTTTTTCATGTAAATAGATCGGAGGTGGGAACATGAAAGGAATTGGCAAAGGGCTTGTCTATACGTTGAAAAATTTGGCGGCGCATAAAGTGACGTACGATTATCCGAATGAGCCGATTCAAATGCCTGATCGCTTTCGGGGGATTCAAAAATTTTATCCCGAAAAATGCATCGTTTGTAATCAATGTGCCAACATTTGCCCGACTGATTGTATTCAACTAACGGGAAAAAAACATCCAGACCCGAATGTGAAAGGGAAAATCATTGAGACATATGATATAAATTTTGAGATTTGTATTTTATGTGATTTATGTACGGAAGTTTGTCCAACCGAAGCGATCGTGATGACGAACAACTTTGAACTAGCTGAATATAGTCGAGATGAATTATTTAAAGATCTACAATGGTTGGATGAAAATGACGAAAATGTTCGGAAGGAGAATAAGGCATGAATGGGGAAATCATTGCCTTTTCCATATTGGCCTTTGTCGCAATTATCGGGGCGCTATTTATGATTCAGCTTCGAAAAGTCGTTCATATGGTGGTCGGGTTAGTGTTTACCTTTTTAAGTTTGGCCGGTTTGTATGTGTTATTGTCCGCTGAATTTGCGGCTGCCGTTCAAGTGCTCATTTATTCCGGTGCCATCACGATTATGATGTTGTTTGGTATCATGCTTACACGACATGGAGACGAAGAGAAAAAAGGGAGTCGAAAGAAATCGGTCGCCATCTTCCTTTTTCTAATCGCTTTTGCGTTTTCCTTCTATATCGGAATTAGCCAGCTTGATTTTGGGCAACAAGAGACGACGTTACATGTGGATAACACGAAGGAAATTGGTATTCTTCTTTACTCTCATTATATTATTCCGTTTGAATTAACATCTGTCGTATTACTCGTAGCGCTTGTCGGTGCTATTTTGTTAGCGAAAAAGGAGGAGGAAGAATGACATTGAGTCCACTAGCTCTCTATTTAATGCTAGCCCTCGTTCTTTTTTGTATCGGAATGTACGGGGCGTTAATGAAGCGAAATACTGTAATCGTTTTGATCAGTATCGAGTTAATGTTGAACGCTGCGAATTTAAATTTCATTGCCTTTAGCAAATATGGACCGAACCCGTCTTTATTTGGGCAAGTTTTTTCGTTGTTTTCGATTACGATTGCCGCTGCTGAAGCCGCTGTCGGACTAGCGATTTTAATGGCCATTTATCGCCAGCGAAAAAGTGTCCATATCGATGATTATGATTCATTGAAGCATTAAACGAACGTGGAGGTGAAGCATGTGATGCAGGTCGCTTGGATAATTCCACTCTTTCCTTTCGTGTCTTTTATTCTGCTTCTTCTTTTAGGAAAACGTCTGAAAGAGAAAAGTGGAATGGTAGCGAGTTTACTCGTAAGCTTATCGGTCTTAGCTTCTTTCTTTGTTTTTTACGAGCGAGGCAGCGGCGACACGTTCGTTCGTGAAGTCTCATGGTTTTCAATTGGTGAGGTGGACATTTCGGTCGGATACCAAATTACCGCTTTAAACGCGCTTATGCTCGTGATCGTTTCGGTTATTAGCTTGTTTGTTCATCTATATTCAACTGCCTACATGAAAGGGAATGAGCGGTTTTCTATTTATTTCGCTTACTTAGGCTTGTTTACATTTGCGATGACGTCATTGGTGATGACGACGAATATTCTCCAACTGTACGTTTTTTGGGAGCTTGTTGGTTTAGGTTCTTTTTTACTCATCGGTTTCTACTTTGAGCGTGAAAAAGCGAAAGTGGCAGCGAAAAAAGCGTTTATTATGACGAGGATTGGGGATGTTGGGTTATTCGTTGCCATCGTACTCATTTACCTTCACGTCGGGAGCTTTTCCTTCCATGAGCTATTCCAACGAGTTGAAAAAGGGACACTATCTTCTTCTGTTGTGACGACAATTGCTCTTTTAATCTTTGTTGGAGCCATTGGGAAATCAGGTCAATTCCCCCTTCATACATGGTTACCCGATGCGATGGAAGGTCCGACTCCAGTATCTGCACTTATTCATGCAGCGACGATGGTTGCCGCTGGTGTTTATTTAGTCGCTTATGTATATCCGCTATTTCTGGCGAGTGAGACCGCCCTTACTGTCGTTGCATCCGTTGGGGCTTTTACCGCTATTTTTGCCGCAACCATTGCCACCGCACAAAATGATATTAAACGAATTTTAGCGTATTCAACCATTAGTCAGCTTGGGTTTATGATGCTTGCACTTGGGACAGCAGGATATGTCGCTGCGATTTTTCATTTGACGACGCATGCGTTTTTTAAGGCACTACTCTTTTTAGCAGCGGGCAGTGTCATTCATATTGTACATACACAAAATATATTTCAAATGGGCGGGGTAAAAGACGTACGTTGGACGAGTGCTACATTTGTCATCGGAGCATTATCGTTAAGTGGCATTCCTTTATTTTCAGGGTTCTTTAGTAAAGAAGAAATTTTTCTATCCGTATGGGAGAGCGGACATTATACATTGTTTTGGATCGCGATGATCACCGCAATGCTTACATCCTTTTATATGTTTAGACTCGTATTCCTTGTATTTCCTGGGGAAAAGAAAGACCGAGAAATTCGGTACGTAGAATCACCCGCGATGATGAAATGGACATTAGGGATTGTCGCGGCAGCGTCTATCCTAGTTGGGTTTATTGGGCATTTTCTAAGTGATTGGTTGGAATCAGATTTCACCTCAGCTTTCACTCATGCAGAAGGGCCGTGGTGGATGCCGGTCGTATCAACCGTTTTCTCCGTTGCGGGAATCCTTATTGCATACCAGCTGTATCGACCTTCAAAAGCGCCAAAAGAAAGTTCAACGAACCGCTTACTGGAGCGGGGTTACTATCTCGATGAAGCTTATAATCGAACAATCGTTGCTTTTGTGAAGGGAATTGCCCAAATTACATCGGTTATTGATCGCTACGTCATTGGCGGACTTGTTGCAACAATTGCTCAATCAGTCGTATGGCTAGGGAAACGAGGAGCATACGCACAAACAGGTAAGACGCAGCATTATGGAGCAGTCGCCTTTTTCGGGTTAACGATTCTCCTCGTCATTTACGTGTGGATGGGAGGTTATTGGTAATGGAAGGGACGTCTATCATACTAACTTGTCTTGTTTTTTCTCCGTTTCTCGCGCTACTATTTATTGCATTTATGTCAAAACAAGAAGTGAAAACCATTCGAACCCTTGCCGTTTTAGGCACCATCCCGCCATTAGTTTTCAGTAGCTGGCTATTCATCAAGTATCACCAAGGATATGATTTAGCGCTAGTAGAAGAGGCGAGAAGCTGGCTTTCATTCGGTTTTTTTCCCGTCGATGAAGGGCCGCGTCCATTCTCCATCGAATATGAGTTAGCGGTCAATGGTTTTTCGTTACTGATGCTTTGGCTCACCTCCATTTTAACGACAGTTGCATCTGTTGCTGCTTTTCGGATTCAAGAAAAGGTAAAAGGGTATTATGTCGCCTTTTACTTCTTGTTCATCGGAATGCTTGGGGTATTTGCATCAAATAATCTCTTCTTATTCTTTCTATTCTTTGAATTAACGCTCGTTTCTCTTTTCTTTTTGATTGGAAAATGGGGAGACGCTAGAAAAGAAAAGGCGGCCTACTCGTATTTAATTTATAACGGTATAGGATCAGCGCTTTTATTGCTGGTCATTGCATTTATTTTTGCCACGACGGGTACAACTTCGATTGATGAGTTGACGTCATTCTTCCGAAACGATGACTCATTCCAAAGTGGAACGAAAGCATGGCTAGCGTTTACGCTTTTCATCGCCTTTGGGATTAAGCTTCCAATCTTTCCTTTCCATACGTGGATGCTAAACGTCCATGTTCATGCGCCTCCAGCTGCAGTCATTCTCCACGCGGGCATTTTATTAAAAATTGGGGCGTACGGACTCATTCAATTTGGGTTTGGATTTTTCCCAAGTGAATTTCAAGCGATGAGTCCATTGTTGTTGCTAGTTGGGTTAGTGAACTTGTTGTACGGTGCTGTGTTAGCCCTTATTCAAACCGAGTTTAAAAGAGTGTTAGCGTACTCAAGTGTTTCGCATATGGGAATTGTTTTGTTAGGGCTAGGAGCGGTTAATGAGGCAGGTGTCCAAGGGGCGATATTTCAAGTGATTTCTCACGGATTTATAGCGGCGTTGTTGTTTTTCCTTGTCAATACAGTAGAGATGCGGTTCCAGACGACAGATCTTGCGCGACTCGGAGGACTTGCCCATCATGTACCGAAGCTTGCGGGATTTTTGCTCGTCGCTAGTCTCGCGTCTCTCGGCTTACCGAGCATGTCAGGCTTTATCAGTGAGTTGATGGCGTTTGTCGGTGTGTTTCAAACGAGTCTTTACATCGGGGTCTTCGGAGTAATAGCCCTCATTTTGACAGCGGTGTATATGCTTCGTGCGGTGTTAGCCATAACGTTTGGTCAAAGAAAAGAAGAGGGAAATCACATCGATTTAAAATGGTTTGAAACGCTCTCCGTTTCAGCGTTAACAGCTTTTATTTTCGGTATCGGTCTTTTTCCGCAATGGGTTACGGATTCAATCATCAACACGGTACAAATCGTATTAAACGGAATGGGGGGGTGAAAGAGATATGGATATAGAAACGCTCTTAAGTTATGAATGGAAGGCAATGATTCCAGAGTTTATCATCTTTTTGACGATTATCCTCATTTCCATCATGGATTTATTCAGGCGGAAAAAGGCACATCAGTGGTTAGGGTGGTTCGCTTTTTCTGGCATCGTTTTCGCCATTATTAGCGTGTTTGTTCTTTTAGGAGAAGGAACGATTTCCATTTTATACGATACGTTCGTTCTTGATCAATTTGCGAAGCTGTTTAAATGGTTGCTTCTTGTGGGAGCGGGATTCGTTTTATTATTAGCGGTCGGTTACCAAACGGGTAATAACTCATTTCCGCACGGTGAGTTTTATTATTTATTTCTTACAGCCCTCTTAGGGGCGATGATAATGAGTTCAAGCGGAGACTTGCTAACCTTATTCGTCGGACTTGAGTTACTTTCAATCTCTTCCTATATTTTAGTTGGGTTGAAGAAAAAGCGAAAATCAACAGAAGCTGCCCTTAAATATGTAATCAATGGGGGAATCGCAACAGCGATTACGTTGTTTGGACTGAGTTATTTGTATGGATTATCTGGTTCCACAAAAATTAGTGACATGGTTCTTATCTTTGCCCAAAATCAAGACGCAAGCGTTCAATATGTATTAGGGCTTGCCTTTCTCCTAACGTTCGTCGGGTTAAGCTTTAAAATCGCGAGCGTCCCATTTCATATGTGGGCTCCCGATGTGTATGAAGGTGCACCTACTCCGGTTACATCGTTTTTAAGCGTTGTGTCGAAAACAGCCGGTTTTATCCTACTAATACGTGTCTTTCTTTCGGTATTTGGGAATGCTCAAGGGAATGACGGGCTTACGATGTTTGAGCAGTTAAAGCCTTTTATCGCCATACTCGCTATTTTGGCCATCATTGTTGGGAATGTCATCGCCCTAAGGCAAATGAATGTGAAGCGAATGCTTGCCTATTCGTCCATTGCTCATGCCGGCTATATTTTAGTCGCGTTTGTCTCGCTTTCTCCTTATTTTTACTTAGATACGATTTGGTTTTATTTACTCGCGTATTTGCTAATGAATATTGGAGCTTTCGCTGTGATCCAGGTCATTGGGGGAAGAATAGAATCGTTTGCCGGCCTTTATCGAACGTCTCCCTTTATCGCAATTGCGATGACCGTGTTTCTTTTATCATTAGCGGGCATTCCAGGAACGGCTGGGTTTATTGCGAAGCTACATATTTTACTTACGGCTTTTTCTTCAAGTTCGCTTGAATGGGCCCTTGTCATTGCCTTGCTAGGTGGAACGATTGTTTCCTACGTGTATTATTTCGGTGTCATGGTGCAAATGTATTTTCGACCTCCTAAGAAGAAGGAGCGGACTTCTATTCCAACGACGGTGTGGCTTGTTGTCGCGATTTGCTTCGTGTTTACACTTGCTCTTGGAATCTATCCGCAAATGGCCCTCGACATCTTTCATCGAGGATAGAGGAAATCTTTCATTGGGTATCATCAACATGTATATAATAGAAGGGAAACTGGGCTTCCTCGGTTTAAACGGAGCACAGCTTCCCTATTTTTATTACATTTTGCTTTCGATTAATGGTTTTGTCATGGTATTTTTGAGGTAATGTGAAGTTGTAGAGATGAAGGAGGAGTCAACGTGGTCGCTTTAGGGCAACAGGCAATCATAAGCATCATATCTCATCTTATTTTTATCGTCATGGCATGGTATGCGCTGCAAGCACTGCCGATTGAAAAAGTAATTCGAAAAGGGCGTGTGTTTGAAGCGAGATTGTTATTAATATTATTAACCATTGCCATTGGAACATCCGTTAGTAACTTTTTCCTAGACTTTCTATTTTGGTCACGGCAAATCCCACTGATTATGCAGTAGGGCCTGTCTAATTTTGACGACTTTTTCCAAGTATCATCGCTTTGTTTCCGGCAACACTTTTAATAAGGAGAGGGAGTGTCGGAAATGAAGAGAAATAATCTGATGTTAACGATTGTTGCTTTACTTATTTTTGTCAGTTTAGTGGGGAAGCATTCCATTCAAGGTGCCGAGAGTGACGTGTCAAATTTAGAAAAAATTGTGGAAGGATTACAGCTTGAAAACATTTCAATCGATGAATGGAACGTTTATATGAAAAAACCGATTCAAGACGATGAAAATGTGCAACAAATGATCCAAGAGTTTCGTCTATATAAATGGTCGGAACAAAAAGAAGAGAATGTACACAAATGGATCGGTACGCGTGAAATCCACCATTTAAATGTAAAAGAAACACTTCAAATTGTAACCACCACCATAAATAACCACTCGCAATCGTATATTCTTTATAATGCTTCTGGTACAGGTTGGCATGACGAAAAATGGGCAGATTACACCCAGTATTTTAACGAGAATTTGTTACGTAAATTTAATGGAAATGTGCAGATTTTCACTTGTGTAAGAGGTCATACAAGTGATAAGATTGAAAGTGTTTTGCAATTTCAAGCAGAAAGAATTTTAGACAAATTTCGAGCAAAATCGGTAGAGGCATTGGTCGAAGAGAACTTTGTCTCGATTTCCGGATTAACATCAGATTGGAATCAAGCCATTCCTACGGAAAAAGGCAACATGAATATTCAAGTAGCGTTACGAAACGCAGGATTGGGCGGTAATACTACGGTTATTGTAGGAACACCAATCATCACGACTGAATATTAATATAGAGAAATTGGGACGCGGAGGGGAATACCTTGGAAAAAATCATCGTCCGCGGCGGTCGAAAGTTAAACGGTACCGTAAAAGTAGAAGGAGCAAAAAATGCCGTTTTACCTGTAATCGCTGCATCTTTATTAGCAAGTGAAGGAAAAAGCTTAATCTGTGATGTACCTACGCTCTCCGATGTTTATACCATTAACGAGGTTCTTCGCCATTTAGGTGCGGAAGTCTCGTTTGACAATCATCAAGTCATGGTCGATGCATCACGAGAGCTTTCTACGGAAGCACCTTTTGAATACGTAAGAAAAATGCGAGCATCTGTCCTTGTTATGGGTCCGCTTCTTGCCCGTAAAGGTCAAGCGCGTGTTGCCTTACCTGGAGGGTGCGCAATCGGTTCACGTCCCATTGACCAACATTTGAAAGGCTTTGAAGCAATGGGTGCCACGATTCAAGTTGGTAACGGCTTCATTGAAGCTCAAGTATCTGGTCGATTAAGCGGAGCCAAGATTTATTTGGACTTCCCGAGTGTTGGTGCAACTGAAAACATTATGATGGCAGCAGTTCTAGCAGAAGGAACGACCGTTATTGAAAACTGTGCAAAAGAGCCAGAAATCGTGGATTTAGCCAATTACTTAAATGCGATGGGCGCAAAGGTCCGTGGCGCAGGTACTGGTACGATCCGAATTGAAGGTGTCGAAGCGTTGCGCGGTGTTCAACATCACATCATTCCAGACCGAATTGAAGCTGGTACGTTTATGGTTGCAGCCGCTATTACTGGAGGGAACGTTCTCGTTAAAGGAGCTGTACCCGAGCATTTAACGTCATTAATTGCGAAGATGGAAGAAATGGGCATTGAAATTATTGAAGAGGCAGAAGGTCTGCGCGTCATTGGTCCAGAAGTGCTTAAGCCAATCGATGTGAAAACGATGCCACACCCTGGATTCCCAACAGATATGCAATCTCAAATGATGGCGTTATTGTTACGAGCAAACGGAACGAGCATGATTACTGAAACCGTCTTTGAAAACCGCTTTATGCACGTGGAAGAATTCCGTCGCATGAACGGTGACATTAAAATCGAAGGACGCTCAGTCATCATTAACGGACCTGGTAACCTTCAAGGAGCAGAAGTTGCGGCAACAGACTTGCGCGCTGCAGCAGCCCTTACATTAGCTGGATTAGTGGCAGAAGGTTATACGCGTGTAACAGAACTAAAACATTTAGACCGCGGATATGTGAACTTCCACGAAAAATTAAAAGCAATCGGTGCAGATATCGAACGTGTAACAGAACAAGTACAAGAAGTTGTAGAAGAACAACCGACGGTTAAAGACTTAAACGCTTAACAAAGTTAAAGTTCCATTATGGGACTTTAACTTTTTTTATGCCTTTGATTTAGATCCGCTCGTTACCATGCTTTCCTGAAGCTCCCTCTGCTTTTCAATCTCTGATACGATTTTAAAGTCTCCCAATTCATTTAATAATATGCACGTTTTTTAAGAATGAATATTTGTAAGCGTTTCCAATTTCTATTATACATATTAATGGTCGGCTTACTAGTATTTTTTGTAAAACAAGTTTTGGAAACATCGTTACCTGGTTGTCATGGAGCAAGGAGGGTAAAGCGTTAAAGAAGAGCGAATTGTGTGGTACCGCCCGAGTGAAGTGCGTAATCGCCCGAGCGAGGTGAAGCACCGCCCAAGTGAAGAGTGTAAAAGCCCAAGCAGGGTAGAGCACCGCCCAAGTGAAGTGCATAATCGCCCGAGCGAGGTGAAGCATCGCCCAATTGTAGAGTGTAAAAGCTCAAGGAGGGTAGGGCACCGCCCGAGTGAGGTGCGTAATCGCCGAACTAGGTGAAGCAACGCCCAAGTGAAGAGTGTAAAAGCCCAAGCAGGGTAGAGTACCGCCAAAGTGAAGTGGGTAATCGCCCGAGCGAGGTGAAGCAACGCCCAAGTGAAGAGTGTAAAAGCCCAAGCAGGGTAGAGTACCGCCCAAGTGAATTGCGTAATCGCCCGAGCGAAGTGAAGCATCGCCCAAGTGAAGAGTGTAAAAGCCCAAGCAGGGTAGAGCACCGCCCGAGTGAGGTGCGTAATCGCCCGATCGAGGTGAAGCATCGCCCAAGAGTAGAGTGTAAAAGCTCAAGCAGGGTAGAGCATCGCCCAAGTGAAGTGGGTAATCGCCCGAGCGAGGTGAAGCATCGCCCGAGTGAAGTGCATAATCGCCGAGCGAGATGAAGCAATGCCCAAGTGAAGAGTGTAAAAGCCCAAGCAGGGTAGAGTACCGCCCAAGTGAAGTAGGTAATCGCCCGAGCGAGGTGAAGCAACGCCCAAGTGAAGAGTGTAAAAGCCCAAGCAGGGTAGAGCACCGCCCGAGTGAAGTGCATAATCGCCGAGCGAGGTGAAGCATCGGCCAAGAGTAGAGTGTAAAAGCTCAAGGAGGGTAGTGCATCGCCCGAGTAAGGTGCAATACCGCCCAAGTGAGTAAAAGCACCTTCCAATTGAAGCGCGGTATTTTGAAACTTGTCCCCATTTCTATTTTAAAAAAGTCATAAAAGGTTGTCCGACTAAATACACTGTAAGGAAGAGAATGACATGGAATGGGGGCTAATAAATGAAGCAATTCAAACCAATAATTTTTATTTTTGTCGCTGTTTTTATCATCATTATCATGGTGCCGAGCTTACTTGTGGCCCCATTTATGGAAAGCACGTCGAGTACGTTAGACACTCAATTAACAAAGGAAGTTGAGCAGCCAGTCGCTTTGCTTGAATCACCCATCTCCATTGCGGTTTATCGAACCGAACCGAAAGTAGTCGAAGAAATTCCGCTAGAAGAGTATGTAATTGGGGTTGTCGCTTCTGAGATGCCAGCAGAGTTCGAGTTAGAAGCACTAAAAGCCCAAGCGTTAGCGGCGAGAACGTATATCGTGAAACAATTGTTAAACGAGAAAAAAGTAGGTACTCCGGATGGAGCTGATGTAACGGATACCCAAATGCATCAAGTATATAAAAATAAACAAGAACTAAAAGCACAATGGGGAGCCGATTATGAATGGAAGCTTCAAAAGATTACAGAAGCGGTAGCTGCCACACAAGGGAAGATCTTAACGTATGATAACACACCAATCGATGCATCGTTCTTTTCAACGAGCAATGGATTTACCGAAAACTCCGAGGCTTATTGGACAGAAGAGCTTCCGTATTTAAAGAGTGTGGAGAGTCCATGGGATACTAACTCGCCAAAATTTAGTGACCGAAAAGTATTTACGCTCGCAGAATTTGAACAGAAGCTAGGCGTTAGTGTAGGAGATAACAATTCAGTAGGGACGGTTGTGGAAAAAACACCGGGGCAACGGGTAGGCGTCGTTAATATAAATGGGAAAACTTTTACGGGTCGAGAAATTCGTGAAGCACTTGGGTTAAATTCGACGGACTTTACGTGGGAGCGAAAAGGAGAACAAATTATCATTACGACAAAAGGGAATGGTCATGGTGTAGGGATGAGTCAATACGGAGCAAATTTTATGGCGGAAGAAGGGAAGAATTACGAAGACATAGTCCTGCATTACTATAGTGGAGTTCAAGTGGCGGCGGTTGATCCGTACATTTCGACCTTCATGGCGAAACAATAACGAAAGGGCCTTTAGCGACCTTAGCTTTAGGCCCTTCTTTTATTTGGAAAACTTTACTAACACGCGCTTCAGCGTTGATTCTTTTGTAAAATACCACGTTTTCAACACCCAATAAGAAACGATGACACCAATCGTGTCCTTTATGAAGTCAATGACAGTAGCGGAACGAGACGGGACGAAAGCTTGATGGATTTCATCGGTTAACCCGTAAAGAATCGAAATGATGGCAACGATGACACTCGTCTTTTGTGTTAAGCGATTGTGACGAATTAATGCCAGAACGAAAAGCCAGTATAAAATGCCAAACTCAACTAAATGCAGCGATTCTTTTAGTAGGTCATCGAACCAAAACGGTGTTTCAATAAATTCATCAGAAGGGTGGCTTGATAAAAACCAAATAAACCCCATATATGTAAACGGTAAGATCGTTAAAAAAGCCGTAATAAGTCGTTGCATGAAAATCTCCTTTCTTTTTTATGCATAAAAAGAATTGTTTTAGCAGAAACTAAAAAATTTTTTCAATTGATGTATAGAATCTCGCAAACTTGTTCAAAATGGTTGCTGAGGTGATGAACAATGAGAGAGGAAGAAAAGAAACGTACTTCTCAAGGCTCAAAATTCCAGCAATTCTTTAGAAAAAAATGGTTTTTCCCTGCGGTTTATTTACTTAGTGCAGCTGTCATCTTAACAGCCGTACTTTGGTATCAAGCAGTTCGAGATGATGTGGCGAACGATTACGAAGAAGGAACAGAAGACTTATCGTATCGTGACGAACCATCAGTAGAAGTCAATCGTTCTGTTGAAAACGTTGTAATGCCAGCTATTGACCCAGATGCAGTGAAGGTTGTGACATACTTCTATGACTACAACGCATCAAGCGAAGAGCAAGAAGCAGCACTCGTCCTCTATGATAATACGTATCATCCAAACCAAGGAATCGACTTGGCCAGAGAAGATGGCGAGGCGTTTGAAGTAGTCGCATCTTTAAGTGGAACTGTCACAAAAGCTGAAAAAGATCCGTTACTAGGCTATGTCATTGAAATTGAACATGACGATAGCGTGAAAACGATCTATCAATCATTAGCTAGTGTAGAAGTTGAAGCTGGTGACAAAGTTGAGCAAGGCGATGTCCTTGGAAAAGCTGGTCAAAACCAATTTAATAAAGAAGCTGGTGTGCATGCACACTTTGAAATCCGCAAAGATGGAAAAGCCTATAATCCATTAAACTATATGGAAAAACCGATGACAAGTATTGCTGAAGAAGCTTCTGCCGAAGAGGGTACTCCAACTGATGAAGAAGACAATGAATCTCCATCAGAAGATGAAAAAGAAGATCAAGAGTCTGGTTCCAATGAATCAGAGGCATCTCTCGATACAATGAATTCGTAAACAATTAAAGAAAGTATAACGATAAGTCTACTCAACAATGAGTAGACTATTTTTTTGTTTCGTCAGACACTCGCTTTTTTGCGGTGAGGAAGTCGAGCCACTACGGGTCAGTAAAAACTATATTGCACGGGCACTAGACTAAGAAAGCAACAACGTTTACGAAAACGTCCTTTGCTTAAACGTTATCAACAAAATTTTTAACTACGCTAGTCTGTGTCGAGATATGTAGGACGATAATGGGCTTGATGCGGTTGACGAAGGAAGCTTGTCCCGTCATAATATTAATTGTTAGAAAATTTTCAAAATTATAACAAAATGGAGGTGACGTATTAAGCCAACATTAGAAAAAGGAGTGAAAAATTACGATGATTTATGTCATTTTAAGTATTATTGCCGCAAGTGCTTTTTTAGCGTTACGATTCAAAAAACCTCAGTTTTTACTTATCCCAATCCTATCCATATTCATTTACTTCATCGTTGAAATTGCGTTAGTTCCTGCACCGTTTTTCGATACTCTAAAGTTTATTTTTAGCTTGTCTTAATACGTGAAAGGGTGATGTGTTTGAAGAAAATTGATAAACAAATAGCGGACGCTTATTTTAAAGAGCGTACGGCTTATATTGCATTGTACTTGGTGGTTTGGTTTGTCGTTTCATTTGGTATGGTTTTAATTGCTGAGCCGTTAAGTGCCATAACGTTCAATGGCTTCCCACTCCATTATTTTATGGGGGCACAAGGATCCATCGTCATTTTTATCCTTCTTTTATTTATCAATGCAAAAGTGAGTGACCGGATTGACCGTAAATACGGTATTGATGAGGAGGTCAATGAGCAAGTTAGTCATGGTAAAACACTTGATCATTAATAGAAGCATTGAATAAAGGAGGAGAAATCATCAATGGATGCTCAATTTTTAGTGTCTTTATCTATTATATTATTAACGTTTGCTTTGTATATCGGAATTGCCGTTTATAATAAGGCCCGTGCAACGTCTGATTTTTACGTGGCAGGCCGCGGAGTTCCACCGATTTTTAATGGAATGGCCATCGGTGCGGACTGGATGAGCGCCGCCTCGTTTATCGGATTAGCGGGAACGATTATGATTCTTGGGTATGATGGACTCGCTTATATTATGGGATGGACCGGTGGTTACTTACTCCTAACCTTCTTATTAGCACCGCAATTACGAAAATATGGACGCTATACGGTACCGGAGTTTATCGGTGACCGGTATGAGAGTCATTCGGCAAGGGTGATTGCAGCTCTTTGTACAATTATCATTAGTTTTACATATGCCATTGGACAGCTTTCTGGTTCAGGGGTTGTCATTGGTCGACTGTTTGAAATCGACGCAAAAATTGGGACGATGATTGGGGTTGTGTTGATCGCCTTTTATGCAGCATTCGGTGGAATGAAAGGGATTACGTGGACGCAAGTTGCGCAGTACATCATTTTAATTATTGCGTACTTAATTCCGGTTATTTTTATGTCTCTCCAACTGACAGGAAATCCAGTTCCTTGGCTTTCTTATGGAAACATCATTAACGAGATGGGTGAACTTGATCGTCAGCTTGGCATCTCGGAATATTTCGCCCCATTTGACAAGAGCTCGAAATGGCAATTTCTCGCCTTAATGTTTACGCTAATGGCTGGAACGGCTGGGCTTCCACATGTCATTGTGCGGTTTTATACCGTCTCTACGATGAAGGCGGCTCGTTGGTCTGGCGCTTGGGCCCTTTTATTTATCGGTCTCCTCTATTTATCAGCACCCGCTTATGCTGCGTTTTCTCGCTTTATTTTAATGAAAAATGTGGCGAACCAACCGATTGATTCGTTGCCAGCTTGGACGAAGTCATGGGTGGATACTGGGAAACTTCAGCTCGCTGATGGCAATGGAGACGGCATACTACAATGGAATGAAATGATGATCTCAAACGACATTGTGGTCATGGCCACACCGGAAATTGCGAACCTTGGCTTATTTGTCATCGGACTTGTCGCGGCGGGTGCCATGGCGGCGGCGTTATCGACAGCTGGCGGATTGATGATTGCCATTTCTTCATCATTTGCGCATGATATTTATTATCGCGTGTTAAATCCGAATGCATCGGAGACAAATCGTCTAACGATTGCGAGGATATCTATTGTGGCGGCAACCGTGCTTGCTGGTCTTGTTGCTCTCAATCCTCCAGGGGTTATTACTCAAATTGTCGCATGGGCCTTTGCGCTCGCCTCAGGAACCTTCTTCCCAGCACTCGTACTCGGTGTATGGTGGAAGCGTTCAAATAAATACGGAGTGACATGGGGGATGATTGTCGGGTTAGCCGTAACGTTATCGTATATTTTCGCAGCCAAATACGGTGGATTTACGATTTTAGGCATTATTGATACAGGCGCAGGTATATTTGGAGCGACTGCTGCAATCGTAACGAATATTATCGTGTCGCTCGTGACAGAAGAGCCATCCCAACAAGTACAAGAAGATGTCATCAATTTACGCTATCCAGAGCAAATGGTCTATAAAGATGGCGATGTTTATATGAAATGATAAAAATGTAAACGATTACGAAGGATAAGCGGAATTCACTAACGCTTATCCTTTTCTTTTGGAAGATTTGATCACGGAGGGCTGAGTCGCTCGATTCAAGGCAAACTGTCTAAATAGTTTGCAACAGCATTTGGGCTTGACGTGTACTTCTCCTCGGAGTGCCCTCTTTTATGAGCGGGTAGCTCTTTTTATAGCTCGACTTTCTTTTTTATGTGCGGGTGGTCTCGCTCTAAGCGCGTATATGCTATGGTTATGCGCGACTTCTCTGCTGTAATGCGCGGGTAACTACGGTCTATGCGCGGCTTTGGATCATCTATGCGCCAGTGTTTTTACTTTAAGCGCGGCTTTCCCTTTCTTATGCGCGAAAATCTCTCCTTTATGCGCGCATTGCCACTTTCTATGCGCGCCATACTCACTAAAGACGAGATACCACCAGCTAGGAAACGCCAAAACCCCATCCTCATTCCATTACAGTCACTTCGACAAATTTCCCGGAAAATATCAAAAATAATACAAGACGATTCTACATTCTTAATACTTCAAATTCACAAAAATAAAATAATTCAGGAAAATCCCTTGTCCCTCTTGACTTTTAAGCATATATTCCAACCCAAGCTAATAAAATGTTACAAACCTAACAAAGAGAGTGTTTGAGGTGAGGGATCGTGAGAATAGATTTTGGTCGCAGTAATGAAGTCACCTTCCAGTTAAACATCTATGATCTTGCGCTATACAATGGATATGCGAGTCTCATTTCACACTTCTCACATCCATATTAGGGAGGTCGAGTGGTGTGCACGATTACATCAAAGAACGTACAATCAAGATTGGAAAGTATATCGTGGAGACGAAAAAAACCGTTCGTGTGATTGCGAAAGAATTTGGCGTTTCCAAAAGTACTGTTCACAAAGATTTAACGGAACGATTGCCCGAGATTAATCCCGAGCTTGCGAATGAAGTGAAACAAATTTTGGACTATCATAAATCAATTCGACACCTTCGTGGTGGTGAAGCAACAAAGATGAAATATAAGAAAGAAGAGACGCTAAAAGAGGAGACTGTCAAGTAAACGTTCCTCTCAATGCCAATCGACAAAATTCTACAAAATCTAAAACTAATTTTTGACAAAAACATACTATTTCCAATGTTTTATGATAAAATAATAAATTAGGTATAGATGGATATTGGCGATTTGATTGGCAAGGAGGATCTTAATAAAAATGTTTTCAAGAGATATTGGAATTGACCTTGGAACTGCAAACGTGCTCATTCATGTAAAAGGAAAAGGCGTTGTTTTAAATGAGCCTTCAGTAGTAGCACTTGATAAAAATAGCGGCAAAGTATTAGCTGTTGGTGAAGAAGCTAGAAGAATGGTCGGTCGTACACCTGGCAATATTGTGGCCATTCGCCCGTTAAAAGACGGCGTGATCGCTGACTTTGAAGTAACAGAAGCGATGTTAAAACATTTTATTAGCAAGCTGAATGTAAAAGGGATTCTTTCCAAACCTCGCGTTCTCATTTGCTGCCCAACAAACATTACGTCTGTTGAGCGTAAAGCAATTAAAGAAGCGGCTGAAAAAAGCGGCGGTAAACAAGTGTTTTTAGAAGAAGAACCGAAAGTAGCTGCAATTGGTGCTGGAATGGACATTTTCCAACCTAGCGGAAACATGGTAGTAGATATTGGCGGTGGAACGACAGATGTAGCAGTTCTGTCAATGGGAGATATCGTCACCGCCTCTTCTATCAAAGTTGCAGGTGACCGCTTTGATAATGAGATCTTAAACTATATTAAACGTGAGTATAAACTATTAATCGGTGAGCGTACGGCTGAAGAAATTAAAATTAAAGTGGCAACTGTATTCCCAGGTGCACGAAACGAAGAAATTGATATCCGTGGACGTGACATGGTAACAGGCCTTCCACGTACGATTACGATTAAGTCTCAAGAAATTGAACAAGCATTGCGCGAACCAGCGGATGCTATCGTACAAGCGGCGAAAACGGTACTCGAAAAAACTCCACCAGAGTTATCTGCTGACATCATTGATCGCGGTGTAATCTTAACAGGTGGCGGTGCACTTCTAAACGGAATCGACCAGTTATTAGCAGAAGAATTAAAAGTACCTGTTTTCATTGCGGAAGATCCACTACACTGTGTAGCAGTTGGAACAGGAATTATGCTTGAAAACATGGACAAGCTTCCACGAAGAAAATTAGTATAATAAATAGTGAAGACCTGTCGGATGACAGGTCTTTTTTCGTTCATTCGCCAACGAAATATTTATAGGATATGTGTCTATGCTTTCACAATTTAATCTGAGCACTTTGTCCAATCCATTCTTCCGACCGACAGTGAAAACAGGAATAATTTACTACATAAATTTAAATTATTTTAATGTTAAAGAAATAATTGTATTTTATAATGAAAATTAGGGAAATGTGTCGGAATTTTTCGGATGAGGTGAAAGTATGATACGTGGCTTTTATACTGCTGCTTCTGGAATGCTTGCGCAGCAAAGAAGAGCAGAGATGTTATCGAATAATATTGCAAATGCGAATACGCCGGGCTTTAAAGCAGAACAAAGCGCCCTACGTGCGTTTCCAGAGCTGCTTTTGTCCAATATCGAAACGCTTCGCAATGGACAAGTGAAGCAAACGGAGCTTGGGACGATTAATACAGGGGCTTATTTACAGGAAGTCATTCCTACATATTCACAAGGAGATCTTCGAGAGACCAACTTAAATAGTGATATCGCACTAGTGGAAGAGGTCGTACCTTTCTTAGAAGAGACGAATGAAAAGGGTGCGCTCTTTTACGCTGTGCAAACACCGGATGGCCAAGTGAAATATACGCGAAATGGTCATTTTTCAATCGATGAGTTTGGACGCCTCTCATTAGGTGGGAATCTTGTGTTATCGACAACGGGTACGCCGATTGTCATTACGGAATCGGACTATCAAATAACACCAAATGGCCAAGTCATCTTGAGTGAGGGACCGGAGCAGCAAATTGATGTGCGTTTTGCTGCTGATGTGCGCAATTTAATTCGTGAAGGGAACGGCTTTTACCGTACGGTCGACGAGGAAGAATTACCGAGCGCCGTGAATAACGATGACATTCAATATAGTCTGAAGCAAGGCTATTTAGAAGCTTCCAATGTAGACATCGCCAAATCATATACAGAATTAATGACGGCTTATCGCTCGTTTGAAGCCAATCAAAAAGTTTTGCAAGCATACGACCGAAGCTTGGATAAAGCCGTAAACGAAGTTGGTCGGGTACGCTAATTAAAGGGAAGGAGTTCATTCCATGATTTTGCGCTCAATGATTACAGCAACGAATACAATGAATCAATTGCAAAAGCAAATTGATACGATTAGTCATAACATGTCTAACTTAGATACGAACGGATATAAAAAGACGAGCACAAGTTTTGAAGAGCTACTGAAGCAGCAATTCAACAACCAACCAGATGAAGAAAAAGAAGTTGGCAGACAAACGGATTTTGGGATTCGACAAGGGACAGGCGCGAGACTAACGACTTCGATGTTGTTCTCTCAAGGGCCTTTAAAACAGACGAATCGTGAGCTTGATGTTGCGCTGACGAAGTCTAATCAATTTTTACAAGTAGATGTAGGCGGAGATATTCGGTATACTCGAGATGGGGCATTGTATTTATCACCGACAAATGAAGGTGAACTCATGCTCGTAACAGCGGAAGGACATTCCGTATTGGATGCAAATCAAAACCCAATTGTTTTTGATGAAGCCGTAAAAGAATTTACCATTTCACCGAATGGAACTATAACGGCAATTCCACAAAATGATCTCGCAGAACTACAAATTTTTGAATTAGGGGTAGTTCAAATCAACCGTCCGGATTTACTTGTTGCTACTGGAAGCAATATGTATGAGCTTTCCATTGTAAATCCTGAGTATATTACCTTTTTAGAGAGAGACGAAATTGCTGTCCAACAAGGGGCATTAGAAGGGTCGAATGTAGATTTAGCAACGGAAATGTCCGACTTACTCGTAGCGCAACGTTCTTATCAGCTTAACGCCAATTCCATTTCCATTGGTGACCAAATGCTCGGTTTAATAAATAATGTTCGCTCTTAAAGGCCAAATTAACCGTATAGAATGTTGCCAAATTGAAAGAAGGGGTTAAGAACTATGGGTGCGGAACAAGTATCAAGTCGAGAAGAATTTAAAAAAGAGAAAAAAGCGAAAAAAAACGTGGAACAAGAAGAGCCACGTAAAATACGGATTCGATTAATCCCTATCTGGCTTCGTGTCATTTTAGTCGCCTTGGCTATGTCCATTAGTCTTGTGCTTGGGACAATGGTTGGCTATGGCGTGTTAGGGGACGGAAAGCCGTTAGATGCATTAAAACCTTCCACGTGGCAACATATTGTGGACCTTGTTGAAAAAGAGTAAGAATAATCATATACTTTTAAGTAGAAGGAAGGCTTTTCGTTGCCTTCCTTCTATTCGCATATAAGACGAAAATTGGCTTGCACCCAATTTTTTATACATAAGGAGGAGTTTGTCCATGTTAGACATTCAACAAATTAAAGAAACAATTCCACATCGTTATCCATTTTTACTTGTAGATCGTATTATTGAAATCGAAGAAGGTGTTCGTGCTGTTGGAATTAAAAATGTAACGGCAAATGAAGAATTTTTTAACGGTCACTTTCCAGATTATCCGGTCATGCCGGGCGTTTTAATGGTTGAAGCTTTAGCGCAAGTTGGGGCTGTTGCTATGCTTCGCAAAGAAGAAAACAAAGGTAAGCTTCCACTATTTGCGGGCATTGATAAGTGCCGCTTTAAAAGACAAGTAAAGCCTGGCGATCAACTTCGCTTAGAAGTAGAAATCGTTAGCCAGCGCGGCCCAATCGGAAAAGGAAAAGCCGTTGCAACTGTTGACGGAGAAGTCGCTTGCGAAACAGAAATCATGTTTGCAATTAAATAATTTTTTCACCTAACCTCGCTTTTAGAAGCGAGGTTTTTTTATGTCTCATTCATACATGAAAATTGGAAAGTTGGAGATATTAACAACTGTTTACACAACAAAAAGAAAGGAGCCATCAAAATGAACAAAAAATGGATTCTTGTTCTTATGAGTAGCTTAATGGCAGCAATGTTTGCAGTGGGTTGTAATGTGAACGACGAGCCCCCTCCACCAGAAAATGACATGGACAACGGATATGAAAACGAGGAAACCGTACCTCAAGATGAGCTTCCTCCGTTAGATGAAGAAACAGAACGCGAGCAAGAACTTGAAATGGAAGAAGACATGCAAAATGAGGACAACCTCGACCAAGACATGATGGAAAACGAAAATCAATAACCAATCAAGAACCCTGAAGCCGATTTAGGGTTCTTTTTTATATGTAAGAAGATTGAAGTAGAACACAGGAGAGAGTAGTTCGCGCATAGGGGAATCGAACACGCGCATAGAGGAGCCTGGTCCGCGCATAGGAGGGTCGGCCCCGCGCATAGAGGATCTGAGTCCGCGCATAGAGTGGCTGAGCCCGCGCATAGGAGGGCCGAATCTCGCGCATAGGGAGGCCGCCCGCGCGCATAGAGGAGTCGAGTCCGCGCAAAGGAGAGCCGAGTCCGCGCAAAGGAGAGCCGAGTTCGCGCATAGAGGATCTGAGTCCGCGCATAGGAGAGCCGAACCCGCGCAAAGGAGAGCCGAACGCGCGCATAGAGGATCTGAGTCCGCGCATAGAGTGGCTGAGCCCGCGCATAGGAGGGCCGAATCTCGCGCATAGGAGAGCCGAACGCGCGCATAGAGGATCTGAGTCCGCGCATAGAGTGGCTGAGCCCGCGCATAGGAGGGCCGAATCTCGCGCATAGGAGAGCCGAACGCGCGCATAGAGGAGGCGGGTCCGCGCATAGGAGAGCCGAGTCCGCGCATAGGAGAGCCGAGTCCGCGCATAGGGGAGTCGAGTCCGCGCATAGGGAGTCTGAACCCGCGCATAGAGGAGGCGGGTCCGCGCATAGAGGATCTGAGTCCGCGCATAGGGGAGTCGAGTCCGCGCAAAGGGAGTCTGAACCCGCGCATAGAGGAACCGAATCCGCGCATAGAGGATCTGAGTCCGCGCATAGGAGAACCGAGTCCGCGCATAGGAGGGCCGCCCCCGCGCATAGAGGAGGCGGGTCCGCGCATAGAGGATCTGAGTCCGCGCATAGGAGAGCCGAATCTGGACTTCTGTCAATAAAATGGACACATTAAAATGAAATGAATTTTGTTTAGATTCCCTACCGCACTACGTTTGGTGGGCTTTAGAGATCAAAAGTTGAAATTCCTAACTTTTGATCTCTAAACCTGAATGAGTGTTTTATGATATTTTTTCTTTGGACTTGTTTCGTATCTTCTCATATTCAGTGGGGGATAAGTAATCTAACGTTGAGTGCTTTCTACGGGTGTTGTAAAAGCTCCGAATGTAATAGTCAATCGCCTTTATTGCTTCTTTTCGTGTATTAAATCGTTTTCGATAAACAAGTTCCTTTTTGATGGTCGCAAAGAATGACTCTATACAGGCATTGTCATAAGGGTTCCCTTTGCGACTCATACTTGCTTTCATGCCATAATCGTTCAATTTCGTCATGTATTCACGGGAACTATACTGCGATCCCCTGTCAGAATGATGGATTAATCCAGGTTCAGGTTGCCGGTTTTCGATGGCCATGTTGAAGGCACCTAAGGCTAAGTCGGTTTTCATGTTCGTTCCCATTTGCCAGCCTACAATTTTTCGTGAAAATAAATCCATAATGGTAGAAAGGTACACCCATCCTTCTAAGGTCCAAATGTATGTGATATCTGAAACCCATACTTGATTAGGATGTTCAGTCTTAAACTCTTGATTTAAGAGGTTGGGAGGGTGGTTGGCCTCTTCATCAGCTACGGTAGTGTTCATAAATTTCAACTCTGGAATCGCCCTCAAGTTCATCTCTTTCATAAGCCGCCCAACAGTCTTTTGGGAAAGGGTGTAGCCCTGTTTTGTGAGGTCATGATGGATTCTGGGGCTTCCGTAAGTACCTAGACTCTCATGATAAGATTTGGCAATCTTTTGCTTCACTTCTTCCCTCAAAAGCTCTCGCGCTGTGGGTTCTCGTTCTTGATTTTTCAACCAATTGTAGTAACCACTTTTGGAGACTTTTAAGACTTGGCACATCCTCACAATGGCGTATTCATCACGATGGTCGTGAATAAAACGGAACTTTACTCCTGGTTTTGCGTGAAGATGTGCATGGCCTTTTTTAAGATTTCATTCTCTTCTCTTAGTTTTTCGACTTCACGTTGATGCTTCTTCATCAACTTTTCAACTTCTGATGGGGTTAAATACGTTTCGGAGTGCTTGCCTCGCTCCATCTTTTCTCGAAAATTTTTCACCCATCTTCCAATTGTAGAGGTCGCAATTTCAAGTTCATATGCAACATCTGTTTGTTTACGCCCTTCTTCAACAATTAACTTGGCTACATACTCTTTATATTCCTGATCATACTGTTTTCCCATTTAAGAACACGCCCTTTAAAAGTATTAGTTCTATTATAAATGAAATCCCATTTTGACGTGTCCATTTATTAGACTAGCTCAAAATCCGCGCATAGGAGGGCCGAACCCGCGCATAGAGGATCTGAGTCCGCGCATAGGGGAGTCGAGTCCGCGCAAAGGGAGTCTGAACCCGCGCATAGAGGAACCGAATCCGCGCATAGGAGAGCCAACCCCGCGCATAGGAGGGCCGCCCCCGCGCATAGGAGGGCCGCCCCCGAGCATAGGGATCCATCCACCCTGCATAAAAAAACCAACCCGCCCATAAAAGAACGCCCCCCGCTCCACAATGCAAATCGCCCAACCTCCATCATTTCGCCAATCTCTAATCTAATACAACAAAAAAAGCGCTCATGTTTCCATGAGCGCTTTCGTTTATTTCGATTCAGAATGGTTGTACAGTTTTTTCTTAAATGAGACGAGTAAGTCTTGTCCGGATAACCCTTTTGAAATGAGGTCATTTAATATTTTTTCCGCATCGATTTTGGCGGAGCGGAGGTTGTACATTCGTCCTTCTAGTAAGAGGGAAATGCGTTCCTCAAGTGGTGTAATGGATTTTACTTTTGCGACTATTTGAGCGGGTGTGTTGTTCTTTTTGGTAATGGTTACGAAGAGACGAAGCTCGGATTGGTTTTGTGCGTTGCGCTCGAAGTAGTAGCGGTATCGCTTCGAGATTAATGCTTCGATGAGCCACGAGTTTTCGCCGTCTTCTTTATTAATGACGAGTCCGTCTATAATTGGGATATCTTCAATTCGTCCTTCTTGTTCTTTTCGTTCAACTTTTAATCCGACTAGTTTGAACGTTTTCACTTCTAGCCCTCCATCCCCAACATAATGTTACATACCACAACTTACCATTATTATACCATAAGGATTGAGGAGCTAGTCATGCTACGATGCTCTGCGAAAAAAATGAAAAAAACGCGAAATTTCGAGAAAGAGTTCGAATTCAGCGAGCGAAACATGATTCCTGCCATACGAAAAACTCATTTTCCATGTCGAACGTGGTTCGAAAAGTATATTTTACACTTTTTTCAAGTTGATTCGTTTCTTTTACAATAAAGTTGTATCAAGCAGGAAGGAGGGTTGAGGTGATCAATCAAGTAACGCTTGTTGGGCGCTTAACACGTGATCCAGATATTAAATATACGACAGATGGAAAAGCGGTGGCGAACATTACGCTAGCAGTAAGTCGCAAATTCCGTAATCGTGCTGGGGAAATTGATACTGATTTTGTGAATTGTACGCTGTGGCAAAAAACAGCAGAAAATACGGCAAATTACTGCCGTAAAGGGTCGATTATTGGTGTGACTGGGAGGATTCAAACGAGGCAATATGAAAATAAAGAAGGCAAACGCATTTATGTGACAGAAGTATTAGCCGATTCCGTTCAATTTATGGGTACGCCCCCTTCAAAGGTTCGAGCTCGTGAGCTTGTTGTAAACGAAGCGCAAGAGTAACCCTCAACGATTTTCCTCATTAGAAAGAATCAAGGACTTCCCCTTCTTGTCCTCACGCTTTGCCAGCCGTTTTGGCTGGTCTTTTTCATGTCGCAAAAACCTTACAGTTTAATTTGTCGCTCACCGATGCTTGCTGTGATAAAGGAGCGATGTTCACGTTGTTTAAATTGTTCGTATGCTTTATGGAACGCGCGCTTTCTAAGTTTGTCGGCTCCGCTTCCTAAAATGAGCATGTTGTCTCGCTCTTGGCTGATGACAACTTGCGTAAAAGTTCCGTAATCAAAATACTCTACTTGCAACCGCCCGCCTTGGTCAAAAACATATAAATTTCGATAAAATGGGATATTCATGCTGCATCCCCTTTCCTTAATATGTAATAACTATTTTACAAAATAATTGAATAGATTGAAAGTTTTAAAAATTAACAATACAAACGTTTGCCTGTTCGTTTTAAAAAGTCAAAATTGTGTACCATTTAGGTCAATTTAGCGACCCCTTTAATGGAAGCGTATTCATTATAATAAAGGAAAGCGATTACAAAGGACTGGGTGGTGAGGCGCGAATGAATACGAATACGGAAGTCGAACGGATTTCAAAGTCAAACACGGTACATACAGATGTATCCGTGGAACCGATACGGAAGCGAAAGGTCAATTGGAGAGGAATTTTATCGTATACAGGATTTGTCGGTCCGGCACTTTTCTTTTTCGTCTTAATTCAAATTATTCCGTTTGCTATGGGACTATATTATTCTTTTACATCGTGGAATGGGGTTAGTTCCGCAGTGGAGTGGGTCGGACTTGAAAACTATAAAAAAATCTTTACGAGCGATGTGCAGTTTCGTGACTCGTTTATATTCACAACGAAGTTTACGATTGCTGCTGTGATCATTAGTAATATGCTCGGTTTTGGTTTAGCCTTATTGTTAAATACGGCGTTGAAATCACGAAATATTTTGCGAACGGTTTTCTTCGTTCCGAACGTCATTGGGGGGTTATTACTCGGATTTATTTGGCAGTTCATTTTTGTCAAAGGGTTTGCGTCGATCGGAAACTTAACGGGTATGGCCTTTTTCCAACAGCCTTGGCTAGGCGATGAGACGACGGCCTTCTGGGGCATTGTCATCGTGTTTGCATGGCAAATTAGCGGTTACATGATGGTTATTTATATCGCAGCGCTTCAAGGGGTGGATAATAGTTTACTAGAAGCGGCGCGAATTGATGGTGCGTCAAACTGGACGCTTTTAACGAAAATTATCATTCCGCTTATTTTACCAGCGTTTACGATTTGTTTCTTCTTAACCATATCGATGGCATTTAAGATCTTTGATTTGAACATCTCGTTAACAGGCGGTGGACCATTCAATTCCACGCAGTCTGTGGCGATTAACATTTACCAAGAAGCGTTCCAAAATAACCGTTACGGACTTGGAACCGCTAAGTCGATTTTATTCTTCATCATCGTGGCGATTGTCACAACGATTCAAGTGTGGACGACGAAGAAAAGGGAGGTTGAGGCATAGATGGATCAGCGCTATACGAAAAAAACGCTCGTGCTTGAGGTTTTTGGCATTGTACTCGGCCTCATTTTCCTCATCCCGTTTTACTTCGTCTTAGTAAACTCGGTGAAAAGTTTTGCGGACATTTTAATGGATGCCGCCGCATGGCCGAAAGAATTTCGTTTTGATAACTACGTAAAAGTATGGAATATCCTTGATTTCCCGCGAGCCTTTTGGAACTCGCTTGTCATCACGGTTTTCAGTAACATTGGAATCGTCGTGCTAACGTCGATGGCCGCTTGGAAGATGGTGCGGACACCTGGAAAGTTTAGCAAAATCTTATTTATCTTTTTCGTATCCGCCATGGTTATCCCGTTCCAAACGGTCATGATTCCGCTCATGAAATGGGGAGGAGCGCTAGGGCTCACAAACAGTATTCCGGGACTTATCATTATGTATTTCGGATTCGGGGTTCCGCTTTCGCTCTTCTTGTATCACGGGTTTGTCAAAACGGTGCCACAGGAAATTGAAGAAGCGGCTCGTATTGACGGTTGCAGCCAATTCGGCGTCTTTTGGCAAATTGTATTCCCACTATTAAAGCCGATTACGGTCACGGTGATCATTTTAAATACATTATGGATTTGGAATGATTACTTATTGCCATTACTCGTTTTACAAGATGCAGAGCTTCGAACGATTCCGTTAGCTGCGAGTTCCTTCTTTGCGCAATATACGAAGCAGTGGGATATGGGACTAGCTGCGCTCGTACTTGGCGTCGTGCCAATCGTTATTTTCTTCCTATTCTTGCAGCGCCATATTATTAAAGGCATTGCACAAGGGTCAATTAAATAGGGATCTAGCTTTCGTCTTATTGGACGAAGCTGATATATAAAAAAACAAAGGGTAAGAGGAGGTCATTACGTTATGAAAAAAATTTGGAGCTTGTTTTTAGCCATGCTCGTCATGGTGGGGATTTTAGCTGCATGTTCCTCATCGAGCGATACATCAAGTGACAATAATGACGGTGATGCATCGGGGGATGATGTTGTCACACTGAATATGTTCCAATTTAAAGTGGAAATTGCTGATCAATTAGAAGAAATGATTAAGGAATTCGAAAAAGAGCATCCAAACATTAAAGTAAAGCTTGAAACAGTTGGTGGAGGTGCCGATTACGGTGCTGCGCTAAAAGCGAAATTCGCATCTGGAGAAGCACCTGACATTTTCAACAACGGTGGTTTTAAAGAATTAGAGCTTTGGAAAGAGCATTTAGCAGACCTTTCCGATGAGCCGTGGGTAGAGCATGTATTACCAATTGGAAAAGTGCCAATGACGGATGAAGATGGCAAGCTTTACGGAATGCCAGTAAACCTTGAAGGATATGGATTCATTTATAACAAAGATTTATTCGAAGAAGCGGGAATTACAGAGCTTCCACAAACGGTTTCTGAACTACAAGAAGCAGCGAAAAAACTTGAAGCAGCAGGAATCACACCGTTTTCTGCAGGTTACGGTGAATGGTGGGTAATCGGACAGCATTTATTAAACGTACCGTTTGCTCAGCAAGAAGATCCAGTGGCGTTCATTGAAGGCTTAGACAATGGTTCTGAAAAAATGACGGAAAACGAAAAGTTTAAAGCGTTTAAAGATGTCATTGACACTGAAGTACAATTTGCGAATGACAACCCAATTACTACAGACTACAACACGCAAGTAACACTATTTGCATCAGGCCAAGCAGCGATGCTTCAACAAGGAAACTGGACAGAAAACATGATTTATGAAATCAATCCTGAAATCAACATGGGCTTCTTGCCAATTCCAATTAGCGACGATGCAGCAGAGTCTGGCAAAATTCCAGTCGGTGTACCGAATAACTGGGTTGTAAACAAAAACTCTGAGCATTTAGAAGAAGCAAAGCTATTCTTAGATTGGATGGTTAGCTCTGAAACAGGTCAGCGCTACATCACGGAAGAATTCGCCTTCATCCCAGCGTTTGATAACATCGAACCGTCTGGTTTAGGGGATTTAGGTCAATCCATCTTAGAATACTCGAAGGAAGAAAAGACAATTCCTTGGACGTGGTTCAGATGGCCAGATGGCGCAAATAAAGAATTCGCAGCGGCGATTCAAGAATATGCTGCTGGAAAAATCGACTACGAAACACTTCTTGAGCGCTTCCAAAACACGTGGGATAACTTGAAATAATGACAGAAAGGGGCTGTCGAGACGTATGGGCTCGCTCCCCTTTTCTTTCCATATGAAAGCCTTGTCTCAATCGTTCGTTTCGAAGTATACTTTTGGAAAAAGAAAGCCAAATGCGCTTTCGTTTTTCGATGTATACGCATGGGGGATCAATCAGTGATTAAACGAAGCATTCGGAATAAACTCATTTTATTAATGCTTGTTGCGACCGTTTTACCGTTTGGGAGTTCGATTTTAGTGACGTATTTTTACACGAAAGAATCGCTCAAAGACCGTGTCGTTCAAGAAAATAGCAATCTTCTTTATCAAGGAAAAGAGAATTTAGAAAACTATATTCATAAATTAAATGATTTATCGTTGTCGCTTTATAACAACCAAAATTTCATTAATTTTTTGCGGTCGTCAGAAGAGCGAGAGTATTATTACTCACTCGATGTCGTGAAAAACGTCATTTTAACGATTTTGTATTCGGATGACCAAATCGACCGCGTGCATATTGCGTTTACGAATGACGAACGGGTTTTGTCTGCTTCTCGTCGTACGACCGTCTTGTTTTCTGAAGAAATAAAAGAAGACAATAAGCCGGCGTATGAGAAAGCGAAAAATAGTCCGTATCACTTGTATATCGAGCCGATTCAAACACAAGCCATTAATACGACGGATGTTTCAAAAGATGTCATTACGTTGCACCGTGCGTTCACCAATACACCATCGGAGGAAGTGCTTGCGTATATTTCGTTGGAAATACTTCCGGAGAAGTTTTTCGAAATAAGCGAAAATATGTACAACAAAGAAACAGACGAGTTTTACATTTTCTCACCCGATGGCCAAGTGATGTATAGTTCAACCTCAACCAATGTCACGAATGAAACGTGGGTACAGGAAATGTTAAAAACAGAAGAAGAAAGCGGGACGATTGAGTGGAAAGACGGTTCGTTTAACGGGGTGATGATGTACGAAAGAATCGCGCCTACTGCTGGTGGGTGGCTACTCGTTAAGCGCGTGCCGTATGCAACGCTTCACTCGAGTGCTGTCCATGTTGCGCAGATCAACATTTCGTTTGGTATTATCGGACTTTCACTTGTCATTTTGGCAACGTTTTTCGTGTCGTTAAAAATTACATCGCCAATTCGAATGCTGCTTACGAACATTCAAGAAGTAGAAAAGGGGAATATGAATGTTCAGTTTAAGAAGTTTCAAGAAGACGAGGTCGGCCTTTTAGGCATGCGGTTTCAACAAATGATGAAAAAGCTGAATGATTTAATTAACCGAGAATATAAGCTCGAAATCGAGAACAAGACGAATCAATTAAAAGTATTACAATCGCAAATCAATCCACATTTTTTATATAATGCACTTCAATCGATTGGCACAGTTGCCTTAAAGCATCAAGTGCCGCAAATTTATTCACTCGTCACGCATCTGTCGAAAATTATGCGGTATGCGATGGAGACAGATGAAGACATCGTGTCCTTAACGAAGGAAATGAATTATACGAAAGCCTTTTTGCTTTTGCAAAAGGAGCGTTTCGGTGACCAGCTTCACTACACGATTGAGATTGAGGAAGAGCTTTTAGACGTCAAGGTGCCGAAAATGCTGTTGCAACCGATTATCGAAAACTATTTTAAGCATGGGTTTGATATACGTGACGGCGTCGGAGAAATTCATATTAAGGTCGAGAAAAAGGATGAAAGCCTTTTGTTAACGGTGAAGGATAATGGCGTCGGTGTCTCTGAGGAACGTCTGTTGGAAATTTATGAGCATTTTCAAGCAGGAAACAAGAAGACCGATGGAGAACAAACCAATATAGGGTTGAAAAATGTATATACACGTTTGACCCTTTATTACGGCGAGGAAGCCGATTTACGACTTGAAAATCACGAAGATGGTGGACTACTCGTAACGATAAAGCTTCCGTTAAAGGTGGATGGTGGGAATGAAAGCGATGATCGTGGATGATGAAAAACATGTACGAGAAGGCTTAATGTTACTAGCGGATTGGGATACGTTTGGAATTCAAACGGTCTTAGAAGCGGAAAATGGTGAGGAAGCAACCGAACTCATTTTAATGCATCAACCCGATATTATTTTTACCGATATGCGCATGCCAAAGCGTGATGGGGTTAGTTTGCTCAAGTGGATTTCCGAGCAAAACTTAGAAGCGAAAACGATTGTCGTCAGCGGGTATGACGATTTCGAGTATATGCGGAACGCCATTTATTACAAAAGCTTCGACTATTTGTTAAAACCGATTGATCCTGATTTGTTAAATGAAACGTTAAACCGAGCCGTTTCCGACTTGAAACAGCTAAAAAAGAAACGAAAGTCCTCCATTGAAGACAACAAAGTGATGAACGAAGTGAAGCAATTGTATATCGATCAGCTATTTTCCAGTGTGATTCGCTCCGCTCAAGAAGCAAGTGAGGCGTGGCGAAAATTAGAAAAGCAACTGGAAGTGGATTTGACGAAAACGACCTTCACGGTTGCGACGATTCAAGTCCGTCCGATAATCAATCGGTTCCAAGGTGATGCGGACCTTTGTTTCTTTTCGTTAAACAACATGTGTCATGAACTAATTCGTTTAAACGGAGTGGGCGTGAGCTTTCGAAATGTAAATGAGGAAGCAGAGCTTGTCATTGTTTGTTGGAACAATCAGCCGATTCGCTCGTTATTAGAAAAGCTTCATTCATCCATCTATCAATTGACCCACGTTCGAACACCGATTGCGCTTGGAGAAGAAAAGCGAACAATTAAGGAAGCGTACCAATCCTCTCGGTTAGTTGGTCAAACGTATTCGCTACTGAACCCGAAACCAATCGTTTCTATAAGTGATCGAATGAAACGGCCTATTTTGCACCTTCTGGATCACTCGAAGGAATTGCAATGGGCGTTAAAAAGTGGGAATAAAGAACAAATGACTGAGGTTTTAAACCGCATATTCCATACAATGGAGACAAATCATGCTCTTACGTATGAGCAAATAGAAGAATGGGAGAAAGCGTTTTCGATTCTTCAAAAGAGTTGGATGACTGAGTACGAGATGGAACGAGATCACGAGATTTATGAAGGAAAAGACTATTGGAACGCAGATGGGACATTTTCTTTCTCTACGTTTAAGCGTGAGAAAGAAAAAGAGTTTCATCGTTTAATCGAAACGTTGACCGAACGGAAATATCAAACAGAAGAAACGAATATGCAGCAGATTGCTGCGTATTTACGCGAGCATTACGCAGAAGATATTCAACTTCAAGCGATTGCCGATCGGTTCTATTTAAGCCGAGAATACATTTCTCGTAAATTTAAGCAAGAGTTTCATGAGACGATTACCGATTATGTAACTACGATTCGCATTGAAAAAGCGAAGGAGTTACTCGCAAACGCTCATTTCAAAATTTACGAGATTGCGTTTCAAGTAGGCTATCAAAATGAAAAGTATTTTAGCAAAGTATTTAAAAAAATGGTCGGCATGACGCCGAACGAATACCGAAATCAAGAAAGGAAGGATTACAATGGTAAGAGTAACCGTGTGGAACGAAAACCGTCATGAACAAAAAAGTGAAGAGGTACGTTCCGTTTATCCAAACGGTATTCACGGGCAAATTGCTCACTTTTTAGAAGAGGCAGGCTACGACGTGAAAACGGCGACGCTCGATGAACCGGAGCATGGACTAACGGAAGATGTGTTAGAAAACACTGATGTACTCGTTTGGTGGGGACATATCGCCCATGATGAAGTGGATGATGAAATCGTAAGTCGTGTAAAAGAACGTGTACTCGATGGCATGGGGCTGATTGTACTTCACTCTGGTCACTTCTCCAAAATCTTTAAAACATTAATGGGTACAACATGTGATTTAAAATGGCGTGAAGCGAATGAAAAGGAACGCATTTGGGTAGTCGATCCCACGCATCCCATTGCAGAAGGATTAGGCGAGTACTTTGAGATTGAACGTGAAGAAATGTACGGTGAGCATTTCGACATTCCTGCGCCAGATGAACTTCTTTTTATTAGCTGGTTTGAAGGCGGCGAAGTGTTCCGAAGCGGCTGTACATATAAACGAGGCAATGGGAAAATCTTTTATTTCCGACCAGGACACGAGACGTATCCGACGTACTACAACGAAAACGTACAAAAAGTCATCATTAACGCTGTGAACTGGGCGAAAAAAGCGAATACAACGAAGCCGACGTACGGCAATCATAAGCCGTTAGAACCGATTAAGCTGTAAGAAAAGGCTTATTGGTTGGTGGTTAAAACCATTTGTGCAAACGTTTGCTTTTAATTTTTCTATATTAAAAAGGGAGGAATCCATTTATGAAAAAGTTAAACATTGGGGTTATTGGTTGTGGAAGCATTGCGAAACATCGTCATTTACCGGAGTACGCACAAAATGAAAACGTCAACATTGTTGCCGTTTGTGATCCAGTCGAAGAGCGTGCTGCAGAAATGGCGGCAAAGTATGGTGCAACACCGTATACGAATTACGAAGAGTTGCTTCAAAATGAAGCAATCGATGCGGTGAGTGTCTGCACGCCGAACTATTTACACGCGCCGATTTCCATTCAGGCACTAAAAGCAGGTAAGCATGTCCTTTGTGAAAAGCCAATGGCGACGTCAAAAGAAGAAGCAGAAGCGATGATTGAAGCGGCAAAGGAATCTGGGAAGAAATTAATGATTGCCCATAACCAACGCTTCGTTCGCTCGCACGAAAAAGCGCGCAAACTCATTGAAACGGGTGAAATCGGGAAGATTTATAGCTTCCGTACCGCATTCGGACACCCTGGACCAGAAGGCTGGAGTGCAGATGGAAAAGACAGCTGGTTTTTCCGCAAAAACGAAGCGGCAATGGGGGCAATGGGAGACCTTGGTGTTCATAAGGCCGACCTCATTCGTTTCTTGCTCGGGGAAGAAGTAGTAGAAGTCGGTGCATTTGTAGAGACGTCAGCAAAAGAAAACACAGACGTTGATGACAATGCGACATGCATCTTAAAAACAGAAAGCGGCATCGTCGGAACGCTTGCGGCAAGCTGGTCGTATAACGGTTCTGAGGACAACTCGACGATTATTTATGGAGAAAAAGGAATTCTTCGCTTAGAAGATGACCCGAACTACTCATTAATTGTCCAATACAGAAACGGGGAAGTAGCCAAATATGAGCTTGGTGCCATCCAATCAAACGATGAAGGTGGCCAAACGACTTCCCACGTGATTGATCATTTCATTTCCACGATTTTAGAAGATAAAGAGCCACCGATTTCAGGCGAAGAAGGCATGAAGTCACTAATGGTGATTCTTGCAGCCTTTAAGTCTGCGGAAACAAAACAAATTGTTTCAACGAATGAGTTGGTAGAAAAGCAACCAACGAACTAACAAGTACACAGAAACAGCCTAGCGAGAGTGCTCGCTAGGTCTGTACGAGAAATTGAGGTGTTTTCATGAAACCATTCAAAGTAGGAATGATCGGAACAGGTGGAATCGCGACATCCCGCCACATCCCAGCATTTCAAAAGCTCGGCGACCACGTCGAAGTGACAGCTGTATGTGACGTCAACCTCGATCGAGCGAGAGCTGTCCAAAAGGAGTTCCAAATCACTCACGTATTTGAAGACTATACCGACATGTTTCCTCATGTGGATGCGGTAGTCATCTGTACGCCAAATAAATTCCACAAAGAAATCACCGTCGCTGCGTTACAAGCAGGGGTTCACGTTCTATGCGAAAAGCCGATGGCATTGAACGGCAAAGAGTGTGAGGAAATGGTGGCAGCGCAAAAGGAATCCGGTAAACAGCTTTGGATTGCCTACCATTATCGCTTTATGAAAGAAGCGATAGCGGCGAAAAAAGTGATGGAAGAATCTGAGATTGGAAAGCCACTCGTGGTGCGCATTAAAGCACTCAGGAGAAGAAAAGTGCCTGGTTGGGGCGTCTTTACGAACAAAGACTTGCAAGGTGGGGGCTGCCTCATCGACTACGGCTGCCATTTACTCGACTTAGCTCTTTGGCTCATTGACAACTACGAAGTAAGCGAAGTGACTGGCACAACATATGATGTACTCAGTAAAATGAAAGATCAAGTAAATGAATGGGGAGCATTCGACCACGCTACGTTTAATGTGGAAGACCACGCCACAGCTTACATTCGATTAGCAAACGGAACGAGCATCCTTTTTGAAACGTCTTGGTCAGCGAATATTGAAAAAGATGAAGACACCCTCTCCATCTCAGGTGAAAAAGGAGGACTTGACGTCTTTCCGTTCCGCTTGAACTACGCAAAGCATGGGATGTTGTGGAATAGCGAAGCCACTTACATTCCATCAGAAGGAGAAGAAGGCTTCCTTCAAGCAAAAAGCTTTGTTGACGCCTGCCTAGGCAAAATAGAGCCAGTCGTCAAACCAGAACAAGCGATGCAAGTATCCAACATCATTGATGCCATTTACGCAAGCAGTGAGCGAAAAGAAAGCATTTCATTATTACCATTGAAGGAGTGTTCGTCATGAAGTTAGGAGTATTCACCGTGCTTTTTTCCGATAAATCATTTACGGACATGCTTGATTACGTGCAGCAATCTGGTTTACAAGCAGTTGAGATCGGCACAGGGAACTACCCTGGAAATGCGCATTGTGCGTTAGATGAACTACTAGAAAGTAAAGAAAAGCGCGAAGCATACATCAAAGAAGTTGAATCAAGAGGGCTAACAATTAGCGCGCTTAGCTGTCACGGAAACCCGTTATCCCCGGACAAAGCGTTTGCGAAACAATCACATGAGACGTATGTAAAAACTGTCCAGCTTGCTGAAATGATGAACGTACCGGTCGTAAACTGTTTCTCTGGTGTCGCGGGCGACCAAGAAGGAGCGAAATATCCGAACTGGCCGGTTGCTCCGTGGCCAAATGAATACGGCGACATTTTAAAATGGCAATGGGAAGAAAAGCTCATCCCATATTGGAAAGAGTGGGGTAAATTCGCCCAGGACCACAACGTAAAAGTCGGCCTTGAGCTACACGGTGGCTTTTTAGTACACACGCCTTACACGATGTTAAAGCTACGAGAAGAAACGTGTGAAGCTATCGGGGCGAACTTAGACCCGAGTCACTTATGGTGGCAAGGCATTGACCCAGTAGCGGCGATTAAAATTCTCGGAAAAGAAAATGCGATTCACCATTTCCATGCGAAAGATACGTACATCGACCAAGAGAACGTCAACATGTACGGTTTAACGGATATGCAGCCTTACGGAAACGTACAAACACGCGCTTGGACATTCCGTTCTGTCGGCTGTGGTCATAGCTTACAAGAATGGTCCGATATGATGAGTGCCCTTCGCACATTCGGTTACGATTACGTCGTCAGCATCGAACACGAAGACCCACTTATGTCGATTGAAGAAGGCTTTAAGCGTGCCGTTCGCAACTTAAAGCAAGTATTAATTGAAGAACAACCGGCCGATATGTGGTGGGTGTAAAAAGGAATTCAATCGTCCCTTCACGAAGTTAATGTGAGGGGATTTTTTTTATTCTTCCTAATGTTAACTATTTCACAATAATGTTAACATTCACCCTCTGTTTGAGTAAATTTTACTATGTTAAAAAAAGGAATTTTGGATTATTACTTCATTTAAAAGGAGATAACATGTCAATTTATACGAATGTTCAAACAGATGCTGACGTATTAGATGCAAAGGCGATTTTATCAGCGATGGAACGCAACTTAGCACTCATTCAATTTAATTTGAATCGTCGAGTGATTTGGGTGAATGACCATTTTGCACGCGCCATGGGGTACACTCCAAGAGAGATGATCGGCCTAGACCATCAATACTTCTGTACAGAAGAATATCGACGCAGCTACGAATACGCTGAGCTATGGAATAACTTGCGAAAAGGTGTCAAATTCCAAGAGAAGATCCAGCGCATCAACAAAGCTGGGAAACTCATGTGGTTAGAGGCAACGTACATTCCTGTCTTAAATGAAGAAGGGGAAGTGGAATCGGTTCTTAAAATCGCGACCGACATCACCGAGCGTGAAAACACAACGGCGGAAATCATCCGAAAGCTGAAAGAAATGCCGGATCAGCTCGTCAACATTGTCTTGAAAAATTCTAACGATAAGTTTGAAGCATTAAAGTCGTTAAAGAGTCAAATCGACTTAATTGAAGATACATCAAGAGTGGTGAAAAATATTTCCTCACAAACGAACCTCCTTGCGCTAAATGCAGCCATTGAAGCAGCGCGTGCAGGCGAGTATGGTAGAGGATTTAACGTCGTCGCACAAGAAGTGAGAAAGCTTGCTGGAAATGCAAACGACGCCATTCAAGAAATCGATACAAACGTTGAAAACATCGAAAAAGAATTGGCGAAAGTAAACGAAATCACCGAAGAACTACATAAAATCATTACCGATACGAAAAAACAATTCGATCTCATCATTACCGAGATTGAAAGGTTAACGTCGAAATAAACGGAAGGGAGTCTTGCGCTGAAGCAGACTCCCTTTTATATGTAGTAACATTTAGTAACAATTTCTAATCATATGCTTTCTTTCTTCTGTAAAATCTACTTCGTACGCTTCGGTCTCTTCGCTGTAATATATACAGTGTTGCTGAACTTCCCCTGATTCTCTCAGTTGTACATACATATATTCTTCTTCCGGTTCATCTTGAAACACGACATAAGCAACAGTGCCTTTAATGGTATCCGTGTTATATTTCATGTTGTATGTTGCTTCAATGGATAAAAGGTCTTCTTCTGTATAGCCACTTTCTATTAAGTGTTCTTTCACTTGTTTTTCCATTAAATAATTCCGTATGAAGTTTCCTTGTAGGGCATCATAGATAAACATTGGAATCCCCACAACAATCATACAAAGCAACGTCATAACGATTGGTTTTTTATATTTTTTCAAAATAACTCCCCTTTGCCGAATGCTTATATTGTTATTTTATTCCAATTATACATGTCGTCAAGAGGGGATTTTGAAAGTGTTGCCAATACATATCACATCAAAAAGAAAAAGCGAATGGGTATTGATATGATCCCCTTATAGTAGACAGAAAAAAGAAAGCGAATTAATCTGTCTATTATGGAGGGGATTTTTCTATGGGAAAAATACGAAAATGATGTAAAGTTTAAAAAGAAAGTTGTGGATTTATATTTGAAAGAGGGCATTGGCTATGTAACGGTGGCGAAAGAACTAGGGATTCATCATTCCATGGTACAGCGATGGGTGAAACACTATGAACAGGAAGGAATGAAAGGGCTGGAGGAAACGCGAGCAAAGGCCAAAGGACCAGGCAAAGGAAGACCGAGAACTCGTCCAGAAGATCCTGAAACGAAAATCAAACGCCTTGAGGCGGAAGTAGAGATGCTAAAAAAGTTTTTAAAGATGTGAAAGGGGGAATGGAAGCCGTACCAACTCACAAGAAGTTCGCCATCATTCATGAAATGGCTGGTAACCATATTTCTATTCAAGAATTATGTAAAATTGCAGGCGTGTCTCGAAGTGGATATTACAATTGGGTAAAACGGCAGAAGCACCCTTCTCAGAAGCAATTAGAAGACGAGCAGTTAAAGATAAAAATCGAGAAGTGCCATAAAAAACTGAAAGGAATTTACGGGTATCGAAGAGTCAAAGTCTGGCTTAAGAGAAAATACAAACTGAATATCAACCATAACGAGTACAAAGGTTGATGAGAGAGATGGGAATTTGTGCGGTGATTCGGAAGAAACGACCTTATTACGGGAAGAAAGAGCCTTATGTCATTTCGGATAATCATCTAAACAGGGAGTTTCACGCGTC